>NZ_SISL01000305.1:0-7145 GCF_004307965.1 Verrucosispora sp. SN26_14.1
GGGTGGACGAGTTCCCCGGCCCGGCGGCCGGTCAGCGGGCGTGGCTCGGCAGCTCCGGCGACTCGCTCTCCAGCGGCACCGCGTCGGCGGGGATCAGACCCAGCTGCGCCGCCGAGCGGGGCAACGCGGCGTCGAGCAGCCAGTCCGCGCTGACCCGGGCCCGGTTGCCCGGCATGGCCAACAGGTGGTAGCCACGCGTCACGGCCTTCGCCGGCAGACCCGACAACGGCACCTTGAGCGGGTTCGCCGCCGCCTGCTTGCCGCCGAGGTCGACCACCCACCCGAGGTCATGGTGCTTGTACGGCCGACGCCGCCCCTTCCCGTAGGAGGCGGCGATGTTGTGCGCGGCGAGGTTGCCCTGCCGCTGGGCGTGCTGGGCGGTCATCGTGCAGATCTCGCCGGGCCGGGTCAGGTCGGGCACGGCGGCGGCGTCACCACAGGCGAACACCTCGGGGAAGCCGGGCACGTTGAGGTACTCGTCGACGACCAGCCGCCCCTTCTCGGTCCGCAGGCCCAGTTGCGCCACGAAGGGGTCGGGACGGACGCCGACGCACCAGATCAGCGAGCAGGTCGGCACGTACTCTCCGTCGGTGAGGGTGACCCCGTCGGAGGTGGCGACCGCCACCGAGGTGCCCATCCGCACGTCCACGCCACGTCGGCGCAGCACCCGGTCGGCGGTACGGGACATCCGCCGGTCCAACTCGGGCAGCACCCGGGGCGCGACGTCCAGCAGCATCCACTTCGGGCGGATCGGCAACCGGGGACGCTGGGCGGTCAACTCGTCGGTGAAGAGCTGCCCGTGCGCGGCCACCTCGGTCCCGGTGTAACCGGCGCCGACCACCACGAACGTGGCCCGCGCCCGCTGCTCGGCCGGGTCCTCGGCCTGCTCGGCCAACTCGATCTGACGGACCACGTGGTCGTGCAGGTAGAGCGCCTCGGGCAGGCCCCGGAATCCGTGCGCGTACTCGGTCACCCCGGGAATGGGCAGCAGCTTGTTCACGCTGCCGACGGCGAGGATCAGCCGGTCGTACGCCAGCCGGTTGCGCTCGCCCTCGGGCTGGGTGAAGCCGACCCACCGGTTCTGCAGGTCGACGTGGTCCGCCTCGCCGATGACCACCCGGACCCCGTTCAGCGTGCCGGTCAGCGGCACCGCGATCCGGCCCGGCTCCACCACGCCGGCGGCCACCTCGGGCAGCAGCGGCAGATAGAGGAAGTAGTCGGTCGAGTTCAGCAGGACGATCTCGGCCCGGTCGCGGGCCAGCCGGCTCAGCGTCTTCGCCGCGTGGTACCCGGCGAAACCGGCCCCCACGATCACCACACGAGGCTTCGTCATTCCGGGCCCGTTCCCACCCGGCAGGCCGACAAACGTCGCCCCGCCGACCTATCGGCGCGACGTCCGGTCCGGCGGCATCGGGAACTGGAGGAACGTGGCGCCCCGCAGGTCCAGCCAGGCCCGGTCCGGCGCGCGGACCAGCCGCAGCATCACGTCCGCGCAGGCCGGACAGCGGGCCACCAGCCCCGGCGCGTGCGAGTAGACCCGCAGTCCGGCCATCGGGCCGGCGGTGCCGCAGTGGGCACAGCGGCCGGTGGCCGTGCTCAGGTCCACCGCGAACACCTCCCCCAGCGGACCGTCGAGCATGTTCCCGTCCACGTACGGCAGGGCGGTCATCCGCGGCTCCTCTCAGCCGGTCGGGCCGAAACGTTCGGTGCGTACCTGTCGGGCCGGGTGACCCAGGCCGACGAGCAGGTCGGAGACGGTCTCCACGAAGCCGGTCGGTCCGCAGACGTAGACCAGCGGCGTCAGCTCCGGCGGCCACCCGTGCGTGTTGACGTCGGCGAGGCCGAGGCGGTGCGGCTCGCCCGACCAGCCGTCCGGAGCCTCGCGGGTGTAGACGTAGGCGACGTCCAGGCCCGCGTCGTCGCGGACCCGTCGCCGCAGTTCGTCGGCGTAGAACACGTCGGTGGGCGTGCGGACGGAGTAGATCAGCCGGAACGGGGTGCGGCTGCCGGCGGCCCGTCGGGCGCGGATCATCGCCATCAGCGGCACCACACCCGAACCACCGGCGACCAGCAGCACCGGGTCGGTCTGCGTGGGCCGCCAGACGAACCAGCCGCCGACCGGGCCCCGGACCTCGATCGGGTCACCCTCGCGGTAGCCGTCCACCAGGAACGGCGACACCTCGCCGTCGGGCACCCGCTGCACGGTGACCTCGATCCGGTCGCCGTCGGCCGGCGCGGCCAGCGAGTACGACCGGGCGGCCTGGTATCCGTCGGGTGCGGTGAGCCGCAGGTCGACGTGCTGTCCGGGTACGTGGGCGGTCCAGCCCGGCACCTGGAGCACCAGGGTGTGCGCGCTGGGCGTCTCGACCCGGCGGTGCACCAACCGGGCCGGCTGCCACCGCATCCGCCCGCTCAATCGCCCTGGTACCGCTGCTCACGCCACGGATCCCCGTAGTCGTGATAGCCGGCGGTCTCCCAGAAGCCGGGGGTGTCCTCCAGGCCCAGCCGGATGCCGCGCACCCACTTGGCGGACTTCCAGAAGTACAGGTGCGGCACCAGCAGTCGGGCCGGACCGCCGTGCTCGGCGGGCAGCTCGGCGTCGTCGTACGTGTGCACCAGCCAGGCCCGACCGTCCATCAGGTCCGCCAGCGGCAGGTTGGTGCTGTAGCCGCCGTAGGAGTGGGCGAGGGCGTAGTCGGCGGCGGTGTCCACCCCGTCGAGCAGGGTGTCCAGCGAGACGCCCTGCCAGCTGGTGCCGAGCTTCGACCAGCGGGTGACGCAGTGGATGTCGACCGTCGGGGTCTCCTGCGGCAACGCCATCATCTCGGCCCAGGACCAGCGGTACTCCGCGCCGGTCTCGGTGGTGATCACGAATTCCCAGCTCTCGCGCGGCACCTTCGGTGTGGGGCCGGCGGAGAGCACGGGGAAGTCGGGTGTCAGGTACTGACCGGGTGGCAGGTCCGGCGCTTCGGAGCGTGGCCGGCCCTGGAAGCCGGGCGTGACGATACCCACCGCACAGTCGTACCACGCCCGGCTCCGCCATGGGGGCGGGTCACTTCCGTTCGGTGACGACCTCCTTGGAGCCCGGCACCACGTTGCGGGTGGCACGCAGGCTGGTGATCGTCACGACCGTCAGCACACCGATGATGACCAGCAACGACGCCACGGTCGGGATCTCCGGCACACCCTCCCAGATCCCGTGCGCCCAGTGCAGGCCCAGCTTGACGCCGATGAACGCCAGGATGATCGCCAGACCGTAGGTGAGGTGGACCAGGCGGCTGAGCGCTGCGTGCAGCACGAAGTAGAGCGCCCGCAGACCCAGCAGCGCGAAGGCGTTGGTGGCGAAGACGAGGTACGGGTCCTCGGTGATGCCGTAGACCGCCGGGACCGAGTCCACCGCGAAGACCACGTCGGTGGCGAAGACCGCCACCACCACCAGCGCGAGCGGCGTGAGCGCACGCCGTCCGTCGACCCGCACGGTCATCTTGGTGCCGTGGTACTCCTGGACCACCGGCATGAACCGACGCAGCAGCCGCACCGACCGCATGTTGCCGATGTCGACCGACTGCTCGTGCCCGGTGAACGCGTCGCGCAGCAGCTTCGCGGCGGTGAACAACAGGATCAACGCGAAGATCAGGAACGCGAAGTCCAGCGTCTGCAACGCCGCCGCGCCCAACGCGATGAAGATGCCCCGCAGCACCAGCGCGCCGGTGATGCCGAAGAGCAGCACCCGCTGCGCCAGCTCGGTCGGCACCGCGAACGCCGCCAACAACAGCATGAAGACGAACAGGTTGTCCACCGACAGCGACTTCTCGACCAGGTAACCGGTCAGGTACTCGAAGCCCCGTTCCGAGCCGAACTCGGACCACACCCAGGCACCGAAGGCCAGCGGCAGCGCGATGTAGAAGGTCGACCAACCCAGTGCCTCCCGCAGGGACACCTCGTGGGGCTTGCGGGTCACCACGAAGTCGAGCACCAGCAGGGCCAGCACGCCCGCGATCGTCACCGCCCAGAGAGTGGGCGTACCCACCGACTGCAAACCGGCAGCAGCGTAGGACAATTCGGACATTGGGCCTCCTCGAACACCGTGTCATGTTCGAGGTCTCCTTCACCCACGTTTCGTGGGCAACCACCCGAGGCACACCCGGGGTGCGCCGTACTGACCGGTATGGTTCGTGGGAAGTACTCCCCTCGTACCGCCAAGGTTAGGACAGCCCGATCCGACCCGCCAGACGGGGGCTCCTGTCGGCGTGTACCGCGTCCGACCAGGCCGGAACCCGGAGTGACGATGCCGGTACCGGACCCGGACCCGAGCGCCTATCGTGATGGCGGTGACCGCAGAGCAGGCGGCCGGCCCGCTGGCCGGAGTACGCGTGGTCGAGCTGGCCGGGATCGGCCCCGGCCCCTTCGCCGCGATGATGCTGGCCGATCTCGGAGCGGACGTGATCCGGGTGGACCGGCTCACCGACGTGGACCCCTCGGCCTTCGGCACCGCCCACCCGGACCTGCTCAACCGAGGTCGACGCTCGGTCGGCGTGGACCTCAAGTCCGCCGGCGGACGTGAGGCGGTGCTCGCCCTGGCGCAGAGCGCGGACGCGCTGGTCGAGGGGTTCCGACCCGGGGTGACCGAGCGCCTCGGTCTCGGGCCGGCCGACTGCCACGCGCTCAACCCGAAGCTGGTGTACGGCCGGATGACCGGCTGGGGGCAGGACGGCCCGAGCGCCCCGTACGCCGGACACGACATCGACTACCTCGCGTTGACCGGCGCGCTGCACGGCATCGGGCGGGCGGACGAGCGGCCGGTGCCCCCACTCAACCTGCTGGGCGACTTCGGCGGCGGCGGGATGATGCTGGCCCTGGGCGTGGTCTCCGCCCTCTACGCGGTACGCGGCGGCGCCACCGGCCAGGTGATCGACGCGGCCATCGTGGACGGCGTGGCGGTGCTCGGCACGCAGATCCACGCGTTGCGGAGGCTCGGCCGCTGGCAGGACCCGCGCGGCGTCAACCTGCTCGACGGCGGCGCGCCGTTCTACGACACCTACGAGTGCGCCGACGGGCGCCACGTGGCGGTCGGCGCCCTGGAGCCGCGCTTCTACGAGGAACTGGTCCGCCGCACCGGGTTCCCACTGCCGGGCGACGAGGCACCGGACCGGACCGACCCGGCGCACTGGCCGGCGTTGCGCGCCGCCTGGGCGCGGCTGTTCCGGACCCGTACCCGGGACGAGTGGGCGGCCCTGCTCACCGCCTCCGACGCCTGCGTCGCGCCGGTGCTGGACTGGGCCGAGGCGCCGGAGCACCCGCACCTGGTGGCGCGGGACACGTTCGTGGTGCGGGACGGCGTGGTGCAACCGGCACCGGCCCCCCGTTTCTCCGGCACCCCCACCTCGGTACGCCGACCGCCGCCCTGGCCGGGCGAGCACACCGACGAGGTCCTCGCCGAGATCGGCTACGGACCGGAACGGGTGGCCGCCCTGCGGGCCGACGGGGCGGTGGGCTGAGTCAGCGGCGTCGCAGGGTCGCGCCGGGTGCCAGCGCGGGCTCGACCATGTCGCGATAGTCGCGGGGAAGCTGGACCATCAGCGTCTCGAACTCACCGGCCAGCGCCTCGCGCAGTGCGGTGAAGACCGCGCGGACCCCGCCTCGGGCCGCCGACGTCTGCACCCCGAGGCGGAACGCCACCCGGGCGGCGAACTCGTCGGCGTCGAAACGCTGGGCCGCCTCACCGTCGGGGGTCGTCCGCATCGACTGGCGCAGCGGCGCCGGCAGTTGCAGAGACAGGTCCAGGGCCTCCCCGCCGGTCAGCCGCTCGGCCAGCGTGGCCAGCGTCGCCCGGGTCAGGTCCACCGCCCGCTCCGGCGTCGTACCGGCCCGCCGGGCGACCTGGTCGACGAACGTGTCGTAGTCCATCGCGTACCCCCTCGGGCGGCGGTTACCCGGCGGAGCGGGTCGGAAACGGCGGCCCGTGGCGGGGCGTGACGGCAGCCGGGGTGGGTAACCGCGGCCGGTCGTGGCCGGATCGAAGCCGGGAGGAGCCGAATCCATGGCGAGTTACGCCGACGTCCTGCAGTACCTGTCCCGCCTGGACTACCCCGCCGACAAGGACGAGGTGGTACGCGAGGCCGAACGCGAGGGGGCACCGCCGGACGTGGTGCAGGCCCTGCGCGCGCTGCCGCCGGTGGACTACGCGAACAGCACCGAGGTGGCGCGTTCCGCCCACATCGACGCGAGCGAGGAGGCCGACGACGCCCAGCGCGGCGCGGCCGGACGGGACAAGCGTCACCAGCGGGTGTCGCAGCACCTGCGCAGCATCTGATCGGTCGGTCGACGGGCGATCGCCCGGACCGCGTGTCGGCGGGTCGGGGTCACGGCACCCGACAGGACTCCGACAGGCGGGCGCCCCGGCCGCGAACCGCGACCGGGGGCGCCGCTACGTAATCGCCTGCCCTGTTAGCACGGCGAACCCGAACCGGGTCGCCATGACCAGACGGCGACAACCACCCGAACCGGGCGGCTGTTACTGCGACTACCTTACCGCACGCCATCAGCCGAACGGACAGGGGGTGCCGGACGAAGGTATTTCATCCGGTTTGTTCGGGCGCCGCCGGTCAGTTCCGGAAGCCGCCGGAGCGGTCGCGGGCCTTGAGCCGGACCGTGGGCAGCGCCGGGGCGGGCAGCGGCGGGTCGGGGTCGTCGGCGACCGTACCGAAGCGCCGACCGGCCATCCAGTCCTCCCGGGCGTCGGCGATCTCCTCGTGGCTGCGGCCGACGAAGTTCCACCACATCACCAGCGGCTCCTCGAACGGCGTCCCGCCGAGCAGCATCAGCCGGGCACCCGGCCCACCGCGCACGGTCAGGGTGTCCCGCCCGGCGCCGAGCCAGAGCAGTGCCCCCGGCTCCAGCGCCACGTCGTCCACCTCGGCGGCGCCGTCGAGCGCCAGCAGCGCGTACTCGAAGTCGCGACGCAACGGCAGTGCGGCCGGACCCGCACCGCTCAGGTCGAGCTGCGCGCCGAGCAGCGGGGTGTGCACCCGGGCCGGCGAGACCTCGCCGCCGAGGTCACCGACGAGCAGGGTGACGTCCAGGTCGCCGTCGCGCCACCGGGGCAACTCGGCGTGGTGGGCGAAGTCGGCCGCGCCGGCGCGGGC
>NZ_SISL01000306.1:0-7086 GCF_004307965.1 Verrucosispora sp. SN26_14.1
GCGACCGGGAGGCGGCCCGCCTGCCGGGCCCGGCGGTGTCCGCACCCGGGCCGGAGACCCTGCTGACCGTGGAGGTGGAGTCGCGCTACCGGGGCACCGACGTCAACGGCTGGCTGGTGCGGCCCGAGGGGGAGCGGTCGCCGCTGCCCCCCGGTGTCGACCGCCGGTTGGCGGCGGGGGAGATGGTCGTCTCGCCGGCCCTGGCCGCAGTGCTCGACTCGCCCGACGGCGCGCTGCTGCGGGAGCGGTGGGGCGGCCGGGTGGTCGGCACCATCGGCCCCGACGGGCTGGCCGGCCCGGGTGAACGACTCTTCTACCTGAACTCGGAGCAGGTGGACGAGGAGTCCCTCGGTGCCCGGCGGATCGCCGCGTACGGCGGTGGCGGCCCGCAGGAGTCCGGGGGAGTGCCACCGGTGCTGCTGGTGCTGGGCGTGCTGGGCCTGGTGGTCCTGCTGCTGCCGGTGATGATCTTCGTGACCACGGCGGTGCGGTTCGGCAGTGAGGCCCGCGACCGCCAGCTCGCCGCGATCCGGCTGGTCGGTGCGGACAGCGCGATGACCCGGCGGGTGGCGGCGGGGGAGAGCCTCGTCGGCGCGGTGCTCGGGTTGGCGCTCGGGGCGGTCGGATTCGTCGGCGTCCGTGGGGTGGCCGGCGACCTGCTGCCGCCCGGGTTCAGCTTCTTCGCCGCCGACATGCGTCCGGTGCCCGGGTTGGCGCTGCTGGTCGTGGTGCTGGTGCCGACCGTCGCGGTCCTGGTCACCCTCTCCGCGCTGCGGCGGGTGGTGATCGAGCCGCTCGGCGTGGTCCGGCGCGGCAGCGAGCGTCATCGTCGGTTCTGGTGGCGGCCACTGCCGTCACTGGTCGGACTCCTCCTGCTCTACCCGCTGGTCGGCGGTCTCCCCGAGCAGGCCGGCGGCCTGCTGGTGGAGCTGCAACTCGCCGCCGGGGCGACGCTGCTGCTGGTCGGGGTCGTCCTGCTGCTGCCGTGGCTGGTGCAGGCGACGGTGCGGCGGCTGGGTGGCGGCGGCGTCGCGTGGCAGCTCGCGGTCCGCCGGTTGCAACTGGACAGCGACACCGCGGTCCGCGCCGTCTCCGGTATCGCGGTGTCGGTGGCCGGTGTGATCGCCGTGCAGGGAGTGCTCGGCGCGGCGCAGACGCACAGTGCGAGCGACCTGAGCCCGGACGACGACTTCCAGGCCGTGGTCTTCGTCTATGAGCCGGGCGTGCCCGACGGTCCCGCGCGGACCTGGGCCGAGGCGCTGGCCGACACGGTCGGGGTGCGGGCCACCAGCGGGGTGGCGGACCTGGGCACGGCCCCGGACGCGGCACAGGTCCATCGGGTCTACATCGCCGACTGCGTGGCCCTGCGCCAGTACGCCGCGCTGCCCACCTGTGCCGACGGTGACAGCTTCGCCGGCCCTGGTGGCGCGTCGACGGCCGCGGGCACCACACTCACCTTCGACGACGACGGCACGCCGATCCGCTGGACGGTGCCGGCCGAGGTCCCCACGGTGCGGCAGTACTCCACGCTGGTCGTGGCGGACTTCCTGCTCACCCCGGGCGCGGTGGAGGTGCCGCCGGTCAACCCGAGCAGCGTGCTCGTCGCGTACGACCCGGCCGACCGGGACGCGGTGGAGCGGTTGCGCAACACCGTCGCGAGGGTGGACCCGACGGCGGTCGTGCAGACGTTCGAGGAACGCCGTACCTCCTCGGTGCTGGCCGGTTACCAGCAGGCGCTCCAGATCGGCGCGGTCGTCCTGCTGCTGGTCATCGGCGCGAGCATGTTGGTCAACATCCTCGAACAGTTGCGCGAGCGGCGGCGGCCGTTGGCGGTGCTCAGTGCGTTCGGCGCGCGCCGCCGCAGCCTCTCCGGGTCGGTGCTCTATCAGGTGGCGATCCCGGTCTCGCTGGGCATGCTGCTGGCGGTCGTGACCGGAAGCGCGGTGGCGGCCCTGCTCCAGTCGGTCGCCGGCATCGCCGTCGGCGTCAACTGGGGGGCGATCGCCGGGGTGTCCGGCACCGCCGCGGTGCTGGTGCTCGCGGTCACCGCTGCCAGCCTGCCACTGCTGTGGCGGTTGACCCGGGCCGAGGGGCTGCGCAGCGAGTAGCCGGGCAGGACCTGCGGATTCGCGGCGTGCCTCCGGGCGCGCCGCGAATCCGCGGCGAGCGGCTCCTCGCCGCCGCCCGCAGGCTTTCGTGCCCGCCGAGTAAAAGTTCACGCCACTGTGCACGAAAGTATCGACGGTTCGTGATATGCGGGCTACGCTCCGAGCGAATCGTCGTCGATCCGAGGGGTGGCCATGTCCCGTCGCACCGGAAGGCCCTCCTACCTGCAGACCCCGCCGGCCTCGGCGCATCGGACCTCTAGCCTGTCGATCCTCGGCGCCGTCACGGCAGTGCTGGTGGTGGCCCTGGTGGGCGGGCTGGTCGGGTTCACCCTCGGACGGCCGGACGACACCGAGTCGCGGATCGCCGACATGCGCGCCGCGGAGGTCGAACGGGACGCGCGCCAGATCGTCGAACTGACCGACCTGGCACGCCGCACCGGCCAGCAGATGGCGCCGATCCTGGTGGCCGTGCGGGAGAACGGGGAGTCCGGGCGGGCTCCCGAGCCGACGCAACTGGACCAGTGGCGGCAGACCATGCGCCAGCTCACCGAGGCGTACGCCGACCCACCGTCGGGCAGCACGGCCACCAACGTCGCCCGGGGCGGCCTGCGCAGCGCCGTGGCCCAGGCCACCGTCGCGGTCGACGCCGTCGCCCTGGCGGCGTCCGTGCCCGACGCCCTGCGCCGCGACCACCTGACGCTGGCCGCCCGGCAGGCCACCCTCGCCGCGACCACCTGGTCGGTGGCCGCGACGCAACTCGACCAGATCAACATCGACGCCGGCAACGGCCACCAGCACGTGCACCTCGACACCGGTGAGGCCGACGGCGCCCTCACGCCCGACGGCGCCGCCGAGGGCACCGGCGGCTGACGGGCTGTTCGTCCACCGCCGGTACGACTACCGTTGCGGGGCGGCGACGGGCCGCAGACCGGGGGTGGACGAGGACATGGGTGCCGGCACGCTTCTCGCGGTCAGCGACCTGCACGTGGGCTACGCCGAGAACCGGCAGATCGCTGCGGAGCTGCGACCCCGCTCCGACCAGGACTGGCTTCTCGTCGCCGGGGACATCGGTGACGCGTACGCCGATGTGGAGTGGACCCTGCGGACCCTCACCGAACGCTTCCACACCGTGGTCTGGGCACCGGGCAACCACGAACTGTGGACCCCTCGGCACGACCCGGTGGACCTGCGCGGCGAGCAGCGGTACGACCACCTCGTCGAGTTGTGCCGCACGCTCGGCGTGCACACCCCGCAGGACGAGTACCCGGTCTGGCGGGGTCCCGGCGGGCCGGTGGTCGTCGCCCCGCTGTTCGTCGGCTACGACTACTCGTTCCGGGCGCCCGGCACCACCACCAAGGAGGAGTCGCTGGCGCGGGCGTACGCCACCGGGATCGTCTGCACCGACGAGTTCATGCTGCACCCGGATCCGCACCCGAGCCGCGAGGCGTGGTGCTGGGAGCGGGTGGCGTACACCCGGCAGCGCCTGGACGCCTGCGACCCGAGCCTGCCGACCGTCCTGGTCAACCACTACCCGCTGGTCCGCGAGCCGACCGACGTGCTGCGCCACCCGGAGTTCGCCCAGTGGTGCGGGACGGAACTGACCGCCGACTGGCACGTCCGGTACCGGGCGGCGGCGGTGGTCTACGGTCACCTGCACATCCCCCGGACGACCTGGCACGACGAGGTGCCGTTCCAGGAGGTGTCGCTGGGTTATCCGCGCGAGTGGAAGCCCCGGGGCGGACGACCCGAGCTGCCGCGCACGGTGGTGTTCGGCGGCGCGTCGGCGACCCGTACGCCGGACGTCGGCAGCGGTCGGGCCGGCTGAGCCTCAGCCCTCGGTCCACCCGTGCCGGGTGGCGATGCGGATCACCTGGTCCCGCAGCCGGACGATCTGACCCGCGGTGAGATCCGGGGCGGCCTGGATGAACGCCTCGGTCACCTCGGCGCGTAGCGCCGCGGCGGAGAGCACGTCACAGGTGGCGTCCTCGTCGTACTCCTCGGTGTCGGCGGTCGCGACCGGGGCGGCGAGCGGACGGCGCTCCGACGCGACAACCCGGACGTCGTAGCCCTTGAGGCCCCGCTCGCCCTCCTTGATCTGGAACTCCACCCTGGTGCCCGGTGTGATGGCCTGCTTGCCCTCCATCAGGTCGTTGGCGTGGACGAAGACGTCCTCACCACCCTCTTCCGGGGCGATGAACCCGTACCCCTTCACCTCGTCGAACCGGACCACGCGCCCTACCGCCACAGCACTTCCCCTCCACTGACCTGCCACCCGCCGCCGTACCGCCGCATCCCGACCCCGTGCCGGCTCACCGCCGCTTCACCGGCGGCGGTGAAGCGGAAGCCCTCGGTGAGTTCACCCTACGTCCGGTGGCCGGTCCGAACCATCGTCCGGGCCGCGTCCACACCGTCCACTCAGTCCGCGTCCCAGCGGGCGAGATCGCGCAGCCACGCCTGCGCCGAACCGTCCGACGGCGCCCGCCAGTCGCCGCGCGGGGAGAGCGAACCACCGGCGACGACCTTCGGGCCGTTCGGCATCGCCGAGCGCTTGAACTGGGCGAAGCCGAAGAACCGGCGGCAGAAGACCTCCAGCCAGCGGCGGATCTCCGGCAGGTCGTAGGCGACCCGCTTGTGCTCCGGGAAGTGGGGCGGCCACGTGCCCGCCGCCGAGTCGTGCCACGCGTGCCAGGCCAGGAAGGCGATCTTCGACGGTCGGAAGCCGTAGCGCAGCACGTGGAAGAGGGTGAAGTCCTGCAACGCGTACGGGCCGATGCTGCTCTCGGTGGACTGGAGTTCCGCGCCCGGCACCAGCTCCGGGCTGATCTCGGTGTCCAGCACCGCGCGCAGCGTCTCGCCCACCTCCTCGTCGAACTGGCCGCTGCCGATCACCCACCGGATCAGGTGCTGGATGAGGGTCTTCGGCAGGCCCGAGTTGACGTTGTAGTGGCTCATCTGGTCGCCGACGCCGTACGTGCACCAGCCCAGTGCCAACTCGGACAGGTCACCGGTGCCGAGCACGATGCCGCCGCGCTGGTTGGCGAGCCGGAACAGGTAGTCGGTGCGGAGCCCGGCCTGCACGTTCTCGAACGTCACGTCGTAGACCGGTTCGCCGGCACCGAACGGGTGACCGAGTTCCTGGAGCATCAGCCGCGCGGTGGCGGTGATGTCCAGCTCGGTCGCGGTGACCCCGAGCGAGCGCATCAGCTTGTGGGCGTTGTCGCGGGTGTGCGCGCTGGTCGCGAAGCCCGGCATGGTGAACCCGAGGATGTCGCTGCGCGGCCGGCCCGCCCGGTCCATCGCCCGCGCCGCGACGATCAGGGCGTGGGTCGAGTCCAGGCCGCCGGAGACCCCGATGACGACCTTCGGGTCGCCGGTCGCCGCCAGCCGCTGGTGCAGGCCGGCGACCTGGATGTGGTACGCCTCGTAGCAGTCCTGCGCCAGGCGCGCCGCATCCGACGGCACGAACGGGTACCGCTCGACCCGCCGCCGCAGCCCGAGGTCCCGGGTCGGCGGCTCCAGCCGGAACCGCACCTCGCGGAAGCCGCCGGTGCGTCCCGCGTGCGCCCGCCGGTTGTCGTCGAACGTGCCCATCCGGAGCCGCTCCTGCCGCAGCAGGTCCAGGTCGACGTCGGCCACCGCGTGCCGCTCGTCGGCCGGGAACCGGTCGGTCTCGGCGAGCAGGACCCCGTTCTCGTAGATCATCGTCTGGCCGTCCCAGGACAGGTCCGTGGTGGACTCGCCCAGACCGGCCGCCGCGTAGACGTACGCGGCCAGGCAGCGTGCCGACGCCGACCGGCACAGCAGCCGACGGTCCTCGGCCCGACCCACCGTGATCGGGCTGCCGGAGAGGTTGACCAGGACGGTCGCGCCCGCCAACGCCGCCTCGGCGCTCGGCGGCACCGGCACCCACAGGTCCTCGCAGACCTCGGCGTAGAGCACCAGGCCGGGCACGTCCTCGGCGGTGAACAGCAGGTCCACCCCGAACGGCACCTCGGTGCCGCCGAGCCGGATCGTCCCGCCGCGCTCGTCGACCCCCGCGCCGATCTGCCGGGCCTCGTAGAACTCCCGGTAGTTCGGGATGTACGACTTCGGCGCCACGCCCAGCACCCGACCCCGGTGCACCAGCACCGCGCAGTTGTAGACCCGGCCCCGGTGCCGCAGCGGCGCACCGACGACGAGCACCGGCAGCAGCTCCGCCGACTCCGCCACCAGGTGCGCCAGCGCCGTCTCCACCTCGTCCAGCACCGCGTCCTGGAGCAGGAGATCCTCGATCGAGTAGCCGCACAGGCCCAGTTCCGGGAAGACCGCCACGGCCACCCCCTCGGCGGCGCACCGGCGGGCCTGCCGCAGGACGGCCTCGGCGTTGGCGGTGGGCTCGGCGATGCGCGTACGCCCGGTGCAGGCGGCGACCCGGACGAACCCGTGCTGGTAGACGGAGCGGAAGTTCACCGCACCATCATCGCCGAACCCGTCCCGGCCCCGGCCGGGACCCGACGCTGCCGCTGACCGACGCTGCCGCTGACCGACGCTGCCGCTGTGACGCAGGCGACGCGTCGCATCCGGTCACCGACCGTTCGCCTGATTGTGTCCCCCGGGTCCGATCCCCATGATCGGACCGGCCGGACCGCCGACACCGGGGTCCGGCCCGTTCGCGCCGGTCACCGCAGGTCGCGGCGTGTAGGTGCGGCACCGGAGGGGCAGGAATGGGCAGTGACGTCGTGGCGAGTCTCGTCGGCGGGCTGTTCTGCCTGCTGGTGGTCGCCGTACTCGGCGGGGCGACGGTCGCCTACAACCGTCTGGTCCGCTGCCGCAACCAGGTGCGGGCCTCCTGGGCCCAGATCGACGTGCAGCTCAGCCGCCGGCACGACCTGATCCCGAACCTGGTCGAGACCGTCAAGGGGTACGCGGCGCACGAGCGTGACGCGTTGACGGCGGTGTCCGCCGCCCGCAGCGGTGCGCTGGCCGCCGCCACCACGCC
>NZ_SISL01000307.1:0-7058 GCF_004307965.1 Verrucosispora sp. SN26_14.1
CCATCGCCCGCCCCACGACCGGCCGGCGATCCGCCGCCGGACCGACGCCACGAGCGACGATCCGGCGGCGGTGGACGGCCGGAGCCCGTCGCGATCCGGTGATCCGAGGGAGCGGCAGACAGATGCGATTCGACGGGGTCCGGGTGGCCGGCGTGGCCGCGTACGTGCCGGGGCGGACGCGGGTGGTCGACGCGGTGGCAGACGGCCGGTGCAGTCAACGGCTCGCGACGCAGACCGGCCTGCACGCGGTGAGCGTGTCGGCCGAGGAGTCCGGTCCGGAACTGGCGGTACGCGCCGCCGAGCTGGCCGTGAAACGCTCCGGGCACACCCCGGACGAGGTGGCGCTGCTGTTGCACGCCACCGTCTACCACCAGGGACACGACGTGTGGGCGCCGGCGTCGTACATCCAGCGGATGGTGCTCGGCAACCGCTGCCCGGCGTTGGAGATCCGTCAGCTCTCCAACGGTGGACTCGCCGCCCTCGATCTGGCGGCGGCGTACCTCACCGCCGCGCCGCGACGTGCCGCGGCGCTGCTCACCACCGGGGACAGGTTCTGCGCGCCGGGCTTCGACCGGTGGAACAGCGACCCCGGCACGGTCTACGGCGACGCCGGTACGGCGCTGGTGCTCTCCCGGGACACCGGGTTCGCGCGTCTGCTGAGTCTGGTGACGGTCTCCGAGCCGGACCTGGAGGGGCTGCACCGTGGCGACGACCCGTTCGGTGTCGCGCCGTTGGCGCAGCGGCAACCGGTGGACCTGGAGGCGGTCAAGAAGGCGTTCGTCGCCCGCACCGGCGTGTCGTACAGCATCAGTCGGGTGGTGGCGGGCCAGGCGGAGGCGGTGGACCGGGCGCTCGCCGAGGCCGGGCTGGCCTTCACCGACGTGGACCGGTACGTGTTGCCGCACTTCGGGTTGCGCCGGCTCACCTCGTCGTACCTGCGGCCGTGGCAGGTGGACCGGGCCGTCACCACCTGGGACTGGGCCAGCACGGTCGGCCACCTCGGGGCGGGCGACCAGTTCAGCGGCCTCGCGCATCTGGTGGAGACCGGGACGCTGCGCCCCGGCGAGCGGGTGCTGCTCGCCGGGGTCGGAGCGGGATACACGTGGACCTGTGCGGTGCTGGAGATCGACGAGGTGCCGGGATGGGCGGGGTGAGTCCCGGTGTGCCTCAGGCCGCCGGGTTCACCGTCGACCGTTCGACCCCGCTGGCCTCCAGATGCCACTTGGTCAGGATCCGGCGGTACGTGCCGTCGGCGATCAGCCGGTCCACCGCGGCCCGCAGCGGTTCGGCGAGACCGGCGCCCTTACTGGTGGCCAGGCCCACGTCGCGGCGGCCCAGCTCGCCGACGAAGCGCAGCCCGGGCTGCTGGCTCGCCGCGTAGCGCAGCACGCTGGAGGTGCTGACCAGGATGTCGACGTGGCCCTCCCGCAGGGCGAGGAAGTGCGCGGCGGCGTCGCTGTAGGTGCTGATCTTGTAGGGCTTGCCGGCGTCGACGCAGACCCGCTCCCGCTGGCGCAGGTCCTGCTCGAAGGTGCTGCCCACGCCGGTGCCGATGGTCAGCCCGCACAGCTGCGACACGTCGGTGACCTCCCGCAACGAGCTGTCGTCGCGGACCATGAAGCCGGTGCCGTCGGTGAGGTAGACGGTGAAGTCCAGCACCTTCTTGCGTTCCTCGGTGACGGCGAAGTTGGCGGTGCCGACGTCGAACCGGCCGGCGGTCAGCCCGGTCAGCAGCGACGCGCCGCTGACCTGCTCGCGGCTGACGGTCAGGCCGAGGACCCGGGCCGCCGCGTCGGCGATGTCGATGTCGACGCCGCGCGGCGGGCCGCCGTCCTGGGGGTGGAAGGCGATCGGCGGGGTACCCACCGCCGAGCCGACGGTCAACCGGCCCCGCTCACGGATCTCGGCCGGCAGCAGCGCCGCGATGTCGGGTGCGGCCTGCACCTGCGACACCACGTCCTGGGCGCCGAGGTCGGCGGGCGCCTCCCCGCCGGTGGGGGCCGGCGCGGCGTGGACGCACGCGGTCAGCAGGCCGAGCACGGTGGCCGCTGTCCCGGCGACCAGCCAGCGGGTATGACGCGACAAGTACACGTTGTCTCCTAACGGTGGAGGATGGTGGCGAAGAACCGGGCGGTGCGCTCCTCGCGGGGGCGGTCGAGCATCTCGGCGGGTGGCCCCTGCTCGACGATGCGACCCCGGTCCATGAAGACGATCTCGTCGGCGACCTCGGCGGCGAAGCGCAGCTCGTGGGTGACGATCAGCATCGTCATGCCGCCCGCGGCGAGGTCGCGGACCACCGCGAGCACCTCGCCGATGAGTTCCGGGTCCAGCGCGCTGGTCGGCTCGTCGAAGAGCATCACCTTGGGACGCAGCGCCAGGGCGCGGGCGATGGCGACGCGCTGCTGTTCGCCGCCGGAGAGCTCGCGCGGGTAGGAACGCTCCTTGTGTGCCAGGCCGACGCGGTCCAGCAACTCGCGGGCGCGGGCGACCGCCGCGTCACGCGGCAGCCGCTGCACCGCGATGGGCGCCTCGACGAGGTTCTGCACGACGGTCAGGTGCGGGAACAGGTTCAGCGCCTGGAACACCATCCCGACCTCGGTACGGTGCCGGGCCAGCAGCCGTGGTGACGCCTCGACCAGTCGGCCGCGCCGCAGCACGTGGCCGACCGGACGGCCGTCGACCAGGACCATGCCGGCGTCGGCCCGTTCGAGGCGGTTGACGCAGCGCAGCAGCGTGCTCTTGCCCGAGCCGGACGGGCCGACGACGCAGGTGACGGTCCCCCGGTCGACGGTGAGGTCCACGCCGTCGAGCACGGTGGTGGCGCCGAACGCCTTGCGGACGCCGACGAGCTGCACCATCGGCCGGAGCGGATCGTCGTCGTGCACCGTGGCGCTCACCGTTCCACCCCCTCGGCGAGGGCGCGCAGGCGGGCGCGCAGCGGGAGACCGTTCCGGCCGCTGCCCCGCCCGAAGTAGCGTTCGAGGAGATATTGCAGTCCGCTGAGGATGGTGGTGAAGACCAGGTACCACAGCGTCGCCACGAGCAGCAGCGGAATCACCAGGTAGTTGCGGTTGTAGATCAGTTGGACCGAGAACAGCAGGTCCTGTCCGGCGATCACGCTCACCACCGAGGTGCCCTTGAGCAACGCGGCGGCCTGGTTCGCCGAGGGCGGCACGATGGCGCGCATCGCCGGTGGCAGCACGATCCGCCACAGCGTCCGCGTCCGCGACAGTCCCAGCGCCTGGGCCGCCTCGGTCTGCGACTTGTCCACCGACAACAGCCCGGCCCGCACGATCTCGCTGGCGTGCGCCGCCTCGTGCAGGGTCAGGCCGATGACCGCGGCGAGGAAGCCGTTGATCAGACCTCGGGTCTGCACGTCCAGCAGGGTCGGGCCGAACGGCACCTCGACGGTGATGCGGGGGTAGAGCAGCGAGATGTTGTACCAGAACAGGAGCTGCACCAGGATCGGCACGGACCGGAACAGCCAGGTGTACCCCCAGCTCACCGACTGCAACAGCAGGCTGCCGGAGAGCCGCATGACCGCCAGCAGCGTACCCAGGGCGAAGCCGCCGACCAGCGCGATCGCGGTGAGCAGGAGGGTGATCCGGAGCCCGTCGAGGATGACGTCGGCGGTGAGGTACTGGGCCACCACGTCCCACTGGAGTGCGGGGTTGCGGGCCAGGTTCTGGAGTGCGAACAGCAGCACCACCAGTCCGGCCAGCGCGGCGACCCGGCGGCTGCGCCGGTACGCGGGTGGGGCGGGCGGGGCGGTGAGGTAGGTGTCGGTCGGTACGACCGTGTGGGTGGTCACCGGTGGCCGTCAGAACCGGGGCAGCACGTGCGTGGCGAACAGCCGCAGGGAGCGGGCGGCCTGCTCGTACGGGACGTTGCCGGAGACCACCTGCAGGCTCAGCGTCACGTCGCCGAACCACTCGCGGATGTTCTCCACCGCCGCGATCACCTGCTCCGGTGAGCCGACGAGAGCCTTGCCGGCGGCGACCTGCCGGTCGAAGTCGCCCTTTCCGACCCGCTCCACGATCTTCTCGTAGCCGGGGTAGTCGGCGCTGCGGGTGTGCGCCCAGGCCGAGACCGCGTCGGCGAGCGTCCGGTGGGACTGCTCGGAGTAGCCGCGCCCGAGCCTGCGGGCCTCGTCGGGATCCTCCGCCAGGAACGCGTTGTAGCTCATGTGGACGTCCTCGTCGGTCGGGGTGACACCGTTCGCCGCCGCGGCCTTGCGGTACAGCGCCAGCACGTCCTGCACCTGTTCACGGGAGTTGATCGAGGGCACCAGCATCACGCCGTGGCCGTTGCGTCCGGCGGCCTCGGCCGACTCCGGCGACTTGGCGGTGGCCACCAGGATCCGGGGGTGCGGCTGTTGCACCGGTCGGGGCAGCAGGGTGACCGGGCCGAAGCGGTGGAACCGGCCCTCCCACACCGCGTTCTCGGTGGTCCAGAGCAGTGTGCAGGCGGCCACCCCCTCGTCGAAGCGGGCCCGGCTCTCGTCCAGCGGAATCCCGAACGCGTGGAACTCGTCGGGCAGGAACGCCCGGCCGAAGCCGACGTCGAGCCGGCCGCCGGAGATGCCGTCGAGCATCGCGAGTTTGCCGGCGAGCTTCACCGGGTGGGTGAAGGCGGGCAGCACCGCGCCGGTGACCAGGCGGATCCGCCGGGTCCGGGCGGCCGCGGCGGCGAGGAACGTGACCGGGTCCGGGCTGTAGCCGCCGTACGGGGAGAAGTAGTGCTCGACGGTCTTGACGTGGTGGAAGCCCAACTCGTCGGCCAGCTCCGCCAGCCGCAGGCTCTCGGAGAAGTACTGCCCGGCCGGTTTGTCCTGCGGGCCGACGGTCGGGAACAGGTTGATGCCGAACTTCATGCCAGCTCCCTCGGGTTCGGACGGGCCACGACCGGTGCGACCGTGGCGGCGTCGGACCAGGCGCGGTACGTCCCGCGCCGGTACAGCAGTGGGGCGTGCCCGGTCACCGTGACCGCCTCGACCAGGCCGACGACCACGGTGTGGTCACCGAGCGGCACCGCGTGCCGCACCGTGCACTCGGCGTGGGCGGCGGCCGCGTCGTCGAGCCGTGGCGCGCCCCGGGCGCCCGGAGACCCCGTCCAGGGGACGTCGGTGAACTTGTCCGCTCCGCTGCCGGCGAACCGGGCGGCGAGGTCGCGCCGGTGTCCGGCGAGGTAGTTGACCGTGAAGGCGCCGCTGCGCAGGATGCGCGGCAGGGTGCGGGACCGTTCGTCCAGGCACACCAGCAGCAGCGGCGGGTCCAGCGACACCTCGCACACCGCGCTGGTTGTCAGCCCGGCCGGTTCGTCGCCGTCCAGGGTGGTCACCACCGCCACGACGCCGGGTACCGTGCCGAACAGCGCCCGGAACGTGGACGCGTCGACCGCCATGCGTACCCCTCCCACCCGCGCCTCGGTGCGCGGCCGGCCCGCGCTCCGCCGACACTGGCGGTCCTCGCTAGAGGCCAGGTACACCGGCGCTGGAGAGATCGACACCGGCCTCCGTGAGGCGGCGGCGCAGCAGGGCGGTCGCGTTTCGGTGCAGCGGGAAGTCCGATCCCGGCGGCAGGACTCCGCTGCCCTCCAGCAGCCGCACCACCCGGGCGGTGACGACGCAGAACCGGAACGCCGCGTCGACCTCGTGGTACTCCAGGTGTTCCAGCGGGCGGCCCAGCAGCCGGGCGTAGTACGCCACCGTCTCGGCCCGGGTCGGCAGGCCGGGCAGGCGCGCGGCGCCGATGCCGGTGCTCAGGAAGCGGTCCATGTGCAGGAACCAGGCGAGGTCGCTCTCCGGGCGGCCGACGTCGACCAGTTCCCAGTCGAGCAGGGCGGCGGGCCGGTCCCCGGCGAAGACGATGTTGCCGAGCCGGGCGTCGCCCCACAGCGGTGTGGGCACGGCCGGTGCCGGTGGCCGGTGGGCGCGCAGCCACGCCACCGCCGCCGTGACGGCCGGGTTGTCGACGGCACCGAAGTGATCCAGGTGTCCGGCATAGAACTCCGGGTCGCCGGAGGGCGCGGCGGTGACCGGCAGGGTCGCCGGATCGAGACGGTGCAGCCGGCCCATCGCCGCGAGCGCCCGCCACCACACCGCCCGCTGCCGGGCCGGCGAGGCGTCGGCGAGCCATCCCTGCCGGTGGTACGACGGCAGGTCCGCCGGCACCTCCCCGGCGACGCGGGCCATCACCACGAACGGCGCGCCCAGCGGTTGCGGGTCGGGTTCGTGGCCGAGCACCGGTGCCACCGGTACGGCGGTGTCGGCGAGCGCCACCTGCACCGCGATCTGTTCCCGCCAGCGCAGGTCGGGGAAGATGCGGTGCCCGGTCGGGGCGACCCGTACCGCGAGGGGCACGGTGCGCTCCCGGCCGTGCTCGCGCCACCTGGCGTCACAGAGCAGGATCTCGGCGGAGAAGCCGGCGGTGGGAGGTACGGTCACCGGCCCCACCACCACGTCGCGCACGGGCAGGGCGTCCCGCAGCCACTGCGCGAGCCGGGTACGGGTCAGTTCGGAATCACGCTGCACGGGTATCGGCACGGACGTCTCCGATCAGGATGTGCCACCGGGTGGTGTGGGTACGAGGAAGGGCCGCCGACCGGCGTCGAGCGCGCAGAGCGCGTCCAGGCTGAGCACCGGCGCGGCGGGCGGGGGCGGATCGAGCCATCCGGCGCCGGTGCGGACGGCCTGGTGGAGTCGCCGGAGCGGTGCCGACGGCGGGACACCGAGGTCGCGGCGCAGTGCGGCGGCGAGTCGTTCGTAGACCCGTACCGCGTCGGCCTGCCGACCGCTGCGGTGCAACGCGGTGATCAGGCTGGCGTGGATCGGCTCGCTGAGGGGATGCCGACCGGCCAGGGCGGTGGCCGTGGGCACCACCTGCCGGTGCCGGCCGCAGCGCAGCTCCGCCTCCAGGTACCGCTCGACCAGCAGCAGCCGCCACTGGTCGAGGTGACCGGCGATCTGCTGGGCGACGGGACCGGTGCGGACGTCGGCGAGCACCGCGCCGCGCCACAGCGCGAGCGCCGGTCGCTTATACACAGCTGACGCTGCCGAC
>NZ_SISL01000308.1:0-7017 GCF_004307965.1 Verrucosispora sp. SN26_14.1
GCCACCGGCGGTCCGGCCGGCGGCGCGCGGCCCGGCGCGGACGACGTGGTCGACGCGGAGATCGTGGACGAGGACAAGAAGTGACGGTCCTGGCCGAGCCGATCTCCACGGGCAGAGGGATGAGGTAGTCGCATGACGGAGAAGCCACGAGCCGCCGACCCGGGCAGCACCGGGTCGGCGCCGGGTGGCTCGGCGTCCGAGCCGACCACCGGCGAGACGCCGCGTGTCGTCATCCGTAACAACCGCAAGATCAGCCAGAGTCACGAGCCGGAGGGGACGGCGGCGGACGCCGGCTCCGACACGTCGGCCGAGGGGCTGGTCGAGGACGCCGAGGTCGTGGTCGACGCGATCGAGGTCGAGACCGAGGCGCTGAGCGAGCCGACCACCGAGGGCCCGCCCGTGGTGGACTCCCCGGCCAAGCCGGTCGGAAAACCGTCCGAGGCGGCCGGTCGCGGGCTCGGCGCCGAGGTGGAGGCGCTCCGCGCCGACCTGGAGGAGCGCACTCGGGACCTGCAACGGGTCACCGCCGAGTACGCCAACTACCGCAAGCGGGTCGAGCGGGACCGTGCTCTGGTCACCGAGCAGGCGACCGGCTCGGTGCTGGCCGCGCTGCTGCCGATCCTGGACGACCTGGACCGGGCCCGGGAACACGGCGACCTGGTCGGTCCGTTCGGTTCGGTGGCCGAGCAACTCACCACCGCGCTCGGCAAGTTCGGGCTGACCCAGTTCGGCGAGCAGGGTGACCCGTTCGACCCGACGCTGCACGAGGCCGTGGCGCACCAGACCTCGGCCGACGTCACCGAACCCACCTGCGTGCAGGTGATGCGTCGGGGCTACCAGATCGGTGAGCGGCTGTTGCGACCCGCGATGGTCGCGGTCGCCGACCCGGAATAGTGCACGACGGTGACCGGGCCGTCCCACCCGCCGAACTCCGGTGGGCGGGACGGCCCGGAGCCGGAGGTGGGGAGGAGGTGGACGGTTGAGTTCCAAGGACTGGATCGAGAAGGACTACTACGCGGTCCTGGGCGTGGCGAAGACCGCCTCCGCTGACGAGATCAAGAAGGTGTACCGGAAGCTCGCCCGCGAGTCGCACCCGGACCACAACCCCGGCGACCCCAAGGCCGAGGAGCGCTTCAAGTCGGTCTCCGAGGCGTACGCGGTGCTCGGTGACGACGCCAAGCGCCGCGAGTACGACGAGATGCGCTCGCTGTTCGGCTCGGGCGCCTTCCGGCGCGGTGCCCGCCAGGGTGGCCAGCCCGGCGGCATGCCGTTCGACGTCTCCGACCTGTTCGGCAACGCGCAGTCGGCCGGTGGTGGCCGGTTCGCCGGTGGCGGCATCTCGGACCTGTTCAGCTCGATCTTCTCGGGCGGCGCGGGTGGTGGCGGTGCCACCGGCCCGGCCCGTGGTCGCGACATCGAGACCGAGGTGGCGCTCGACTTCGACGACGCCGTCCGAGGGGTCACGCTGCCGCTGACCCTGCGGGCACCGGGAGTCTGCGACACCTGTCACGGCAACGGTGCGAAGCCGGGCACGGTGCCGAGGACCTGCCAGGTCTGCCACGGCGCCGGGGTGAACCACCGCAACCAGGGTGCGTTCAGCCTCGCCGAGCCCTGCCGCAACTGCCAGGGCGCCGGGACCGTGGTCGACGAGAAGTGCCCGGAGTGCCAGGGCACGGGCGGCGTCACCAAGGCCCGTACGCTCAACGTCCGTTTTCCGGCCGGAGTGGCCGACGGGCAGCGGATCCGGCTGGCGGGCCGGGGCGAGCCGGGCGAGCGCGGCGGCCCGGCGGGGGACCTGTTCGTGCACGTCAAGGTGCGTCCGGACGAGCTGTTCGGGCGCTCCGGTGACGACCTCACGCTGACCGTGCCGATCACCTTCACCGAGGCGGTGCTCGGCACCGACCTGCGGGTGCCGACGCTCGACGGCGCGGTGACCCTGCGGGTGCCCGGAGGTACGCCGAGCGGGCGGATCCTGCGGGCCCGGGGCAAGGGCGTGAGCCGCCGGGACGGGCAGACCGGGGACCTTCTCGTCACACTCGACGTGGTGGTGCCGGCCCGGGTCTCCGACGAGGCACGCGCGGCCCTGGAGACGTTCGCCGCACAGACCCCGCCGGCGGCGCGAGAACATCTCGACGCGCGGGTGCGTCGGAGCGGATGATGGGTGTAGCGGTGCGGAGGTGAACGGGATGGACGGGTTCGTCGGTTCGGATGACCCCACCTATGAAGCCAAGGTGCTCATGATCTCGGTCGCGGCGCGGATGGCGGGGATGCACCCGCAGACGTTGCGCCAGTACGACCGGCTCGGCCTGGTGCAGGCCGGACGGGCGGCCGGTGGCGGTCGCCGCTACAGCGTGCGGGACGTGGTCCTGCTGCGCGAGGTGCAGCGGCTCAGCCAGGACGACGGTGTCAATCTGGCCGGGATCAAGCGGATCATCGGCTTGGAGCGGCTGTTCGAGCAGGCACAGCAGCGGGTCGCCCAGTTGGAGGCCGAGCTGGAGGCCGCGTACCGCCGGTTGGCCGAGCTGGAGTCGCTGGCCCGCTTCCCCGGGCGCGACCTGGTGCCGACCAACCAGACCTCCACGGCCCTGGTGGTCTGGCGTCCCCGACGCAGCCCCGGCCGCTGACGATCGAGACGGCCCCGGTGCGGTGACAACCGTGCCGGGGCCGTCTCGTGTCTGCGTCGGGGCGGCATCGCGTTCGCGGTCCGCACCCTGCGGATTCCGCCCCGTCCCCGGCCCGTCTCCGTTACCCTGAAATCAGGTCCAAACAACTCAATCCGGACTTCGGCGCTGGCAGGGGGAGCCATGACGGACGAGGCGAAGCAGGTGGCCGAGCAGGCGGAACGCCGGCTCGACCGGTTGGCCGAGAACGTCCAACGGCGCTTCGACCGGATCACCAAGGGGCGGTTCGCCGATCAGATCCGCAGCGGCCGGTTCAGCGGCCGGAGCGGCCGGTCCACCGGACCCGCCCCGTCGGGCGGTCGGTCCGCCGGCCCAGGTCAGGGCCGAGCCGGTCACGGCGCCGGTCGGGTACGGACCGACCAGCACCGCCGCGAGCACGGCGGCCCGCCCCGCTGAGGGGCCACAACGTACGGGCCGGGAGCCACGGGGGCTCCCGGCCCGTTCCCGTTCCCGTTCCACCGCAGGTAACGGCACCTCGCCTACCGCAGGTGGGCACCCCCGCCCCGCCCCCCGAGATACGTCACCCCTCACGAGGTCGGCAGGCGACGGCATCAGGTGTGGCCCTACCGTGCCCGGCGCAGGGATCAAGCCTGACCGCCCGGAGCCGGGCACGGTAGGCCACACCCCCACAGCAACGGTAGGGCCGCACCCCCCACAGCAAGCAGCTAAAGCCGCCGCCCCTCGCGCACCAACCCGCCTTCGCACCACTCGCGGTACACGAACAGCTCCGGTCGGGACAGCAGCACCCGGCTGTTGTGCGACCAGGTGCGCATCATCTCGTCGCCGTTGCGCTCGGCCTGGTCGACGAGCTTGCGGAAGCGACGCTTCGGGTGGGCCCGGAAGTTCGTCCGGATCCCGTCGGCGGCATAGATGTAGAGGCAGTGCAGCGCGAACCGGCGGGCCGGGCAGTGCGCGTCCATCGCCAGGTCGAACAACGTCATGATCAGGCGGTCGCCGGAGACGAGCAGGTCCCAGTCGGGTGGCATGGACGTCAACGGCACCGAGTCGGGCTGGTACGCCCACGATCGCAACTCCGCCGGACTCGGGTCGACGGGGTTGGCGAAGCCGTGGAACGTTGATTCCTGCACGCTCACCGGCCAACCTTCCGCTCGCGTCGGCACCGAGGCGTCCGCCCCCCGCGAACCCCGGCTGCTGGGGCGAAACGGTAACGCGGTACCCGTGAGTACGGGTAGCCCCTACGGAAAGCAATTCGGCATCGGTTGCCTGGCCGGGGTGGTCCGGACGGCCGACGATCACTTTCAGTCCCTGTGCCGTCACCGGTCACGGTCGATCCGGCGCTGCCTACCCGGCCTGCTGCGTCGCCGCCCGTTGTCGCGACCAGCGCCTGAACCAGGTGGCGTCGGGCAGTCGGGCCAGCACAGGCCCGGTCACCACGGTGATCAATACGTACGTGGCGGCCAGGGCGGCCAGCTTCGGCGAAACACTGCCGGCGCTCACCGCGAGGCCGGCGATGACGATGGAGAACTCCCCCCGGGGTGTCAGGGTCAGTCCGGCCCGCCAGCGTCCCGGTTCGGTGATGCCGACCCGCCTCGCGGCCAGGTAACCGGTCGCCGTCTTGGTCGCCATGGTAACCAGGGCGAGCAGTACCGCGGGCAGCAGCACCGGCGGGATGTGCCGAGGGTCGGTGGCGAGCCCGAAGAAGACGAAGAAGACGGCGGCGAAGAGGTCGCGCAGGGGCGTCAGCAGTTCGGTGGCGTGGTGGGCCACCGGCCCGGAGAGCGCGATGCCGACCAGGAAGGCACCGACCGCCGCCGACACCTGGAGTTTCGCGGCGACGCCCGCGACCAGCAGGGTCAGACCGAGTACGCCCAGCAGCAGCGACTCGGGGTGGTCGGCGGACATGGCCCGGGAGACGAGATCGCCGTAGCGGAGTGCCACCACCAGCACGACGACCACCGTCAGGACGGCGACGCCGAGAGCGACCCCACCCTTGACCAGCCCGACCCCGGCCAGCAGCGCGGTCACCAGCGGCAGATAGAACGCCATCGCGAGGTCCTCGACCACCAGGACCGACAGGACCACCGGCGTCTCCCGGTTCCCGAGCCGGCCCAGGTCCGACAGGATCTTGGCGATCACACCGGAGGACGAGATCCAGGTGATCCCGCCGAGCACCACCGCCGCCACCCAGCCCCACCCCAGCAGCAGCGCGAACGCGGCACCCGGCAGCGCGTTGAGCACCGCGTCGAGCACCCCTGCCGGTGCCGCCGCCCGCAGGTTGCCGACCAGTTCGTCGGCGGAGTACTCCAGGCCGAGCATCAGCAGCAGCAGGATCACGCCGATCTCCGCACCGATCGCGAAGAACTCCTCGCTGGCGTGCAGCTCCAGCACGCCGCCGTGACCGAGGACCAGACCGGCCAGCAGGTACAGCGGGATCGGGGAGAGCCCGATCCGCCGGCCGAGCCGGCCGAGTAGCCCGAGCAGGAACAACAGCGCGCCGACCTGGATCAGCAGGGTGGTGAAGTCGTGCATCCGAGGCTCAGGCGACCGCTGCGCGTACGGCGGACGACCGGGACGCGCCGAGGGCGTCCCGGCGGCGGGAGGGTGCCCCCAACGAGCGGCCGAGTTCCGTCATCATGTCGTGGCGTACGCCGGTGCCCGGTTGAGCGGTCTGCTCGACGCGTGCTCGCACGGGCTCAGGCTACTCTCGCGACGGAGGCCGTATGACCGCCCGACGAACTCGTTGCCTGGCAGTTCTCCCGCTGTTCACGCTGCTGGCGGGATGCTCGATCGGCGACATCCGGCGCAGCGCCCCCGAACCGCCGCAGGTCACCGCCACCCCCGCGCCGGTCGCGGAGACCCGCACCACCCGCTTGGCCGTCCCGCAGCGGTACGCCCCGCCGCAGATCGAGTTCGTCGACGCCGAGAACGGCTACGCCCTCTTCGCCTCCTGCGACGACCAGACGACCGCTCCGGACTGCCCGGCCCTGCTCTGGTCGACCCGGGACGGTGGCCGCTCCTGGCAGCAACTGCGCCACCCGCAGCCGGACACCACCCAGCAGCGGGACGGCGACGTCCAGCAGCTCTACACCGCCGAAGGGATCCTGGTCCTGCACGCTTCGCCACACGGATGGTGGACGTCCACCGATCGCGGAGACACCTTCCGACACACCCCCGGTGAGGCCCCGCCCCGGGAGTGGCAGGCGGCCCAGGGACGCTTCCAGCTCATCGAGAGTTCGGGAAAGGTGGGCCGCTGGACGGGACGCACGCTCCGCCCGCTGCCGGTCCAGCCGAAGCTGCCGGTGGTGCAATCGGTGTTGGAGAGTGACTGGCGGATCTTGGGTCCGGACGGGGAGCACCGTGGTCCGGTGGTGGCAGCCGGAGTGGACGACGACGGCCGAACGTACGCGGCGCTCTCCCTCGACGAGGGACGGAGTTGGCGGCCGACCCCGGTGGAGTTCGACGGTGCAGTGGGTGTGCTCCGGGTGGTGCGCGTACAGAGTGAGCTGTGGCTGGTCGGCGAGCGGCCCGATCGCACCGGGTTTCCGGCGGTGTGGCGGCATGGTCCCGCCTGGGAGAGGGTGCCTGCCGAGGGGCATCCGGGGACGGGGCAGGCCGTCCCGCTGAGCGACGGAGTGGTGGCGGTGGTCAGCCCGCGAGGTGCGGGCGCGCTGGTCGGTGGCCAGTACGTAGACCTGCCCTGGCCGCTGACCGACAGACATCACCTGCGGATACTCCCCGACGGCACGGCCTTCGCCACAGGGCCTGAGGGCGTCCTGCTCGGCACGGGCTTCATCGGCGACCAGGTCTGGACTGCGGTGACCATCGAGACGGAGTGATCCGCTCCAGAGTCTCGGTGAGTCCGGTCGCGCGCAGGATCATCATGGCCTTGCCGACGACGGTGTCCGAGACGCCGTACTCCTTGCAGAGCTGGGCTCTGCTCGGCAGCTTCGTGCCGGGCGGCCACTCACCTGACTGCCCCTGTGCGGCCCGTCTGCCGCGTTGACAGCACAGGCGGTTCAGCTCGACAGGGCTCCCGGCACACGTTGACCAGTGGCGGAGGATCAGGACGTGAGCAGCGCCCGGTGTCCACCGCACGAAGGAGTGTCGGATGTCACACCTCTGAGGTTGAGTGGAATAGGCTCAACTCTGGTTCTGTCGGTACCAGTGGACACACCGATCCAGGGGAGCCCATGAACACCGAACGCCTCACCACCAAGAGCCGCGAGACCATCACCGGTGCCGTCGCCCTGGCCAACCAGCGCGGGCACGCCACCGTGGAGCCGTGGCACCTGCTGCTGTCGCTGCTGGACACCGAGGGCTCGACCGCTGCCGGCCTGCTGCGCGCCGTCGGGGCCGACCCCGCCGAGCTGCGCCG
>NZ_SISL01000309.1:0-7004 GCF_004307965.1 Verrucosispora sp. SN26_14.1
GCTGCCGGGGCGGTCGGACCGTCCGCGCCAGTGCCGGTGGTCGGCGGAGTGGCCAGCGGGGAGTCCTCCAGCAGTCGGCGGACGCCGTCGAGCATGTCCTCGCGCAGCGCACGTTCGGGTACGTCGGTGAGGAAGAGGACCGGATCGCCGCACATCGCGAGCGCCTGTACCGCCCGGACCCGCTCCCGCACAGCCGGGTTCGGCCCGGCCACGATCTCGTTGGCGCGCATCGCGATCCGCATCAGTCGCTGGTAGTCCGTGCCACGATCGACCAGCGCCAGGTCGTGGTAGAGCATGCCCAGCGAGTGCCGGTGGGCGAGCATGACGTCCACCCAGCCCTCCAGGAGCGACCACCGGGCCTGTCCCGCCGGTAGGGCCTCGGCCCGGTCGAGCAGCTCCTCCAGGTCCCGCACGAACGGCTCGGCGAGGTCGGTGAGCAGGTGTGCCTTGCTGGGGAAGTGATAGAGGATCGCCGCCTTGGTCAGTCGCAGGCGTTCGGCGATCTGGCGCAGCGAGGTGCGTTGGTAGCCCTGCTCGGTGAACATCTGCAACGCCGTACGCAGGATCCGGCTGTGCGTGTCGTCGACTTCCTCCCAGCTCATGGCGTTCAGCGTAGCGGTCCCTGACCGCTGGACGGGCGCTGCGGGAATCCACTTACCATCGGTCAGTACAGTGAGGGGTGGTCGGTACACCGAGCGACAGGAGGCACCCATGTCCGTGATCTCGATCGAGAACCTCGTCAAGACCTTCGGTGGTGTACGTGCCCTGGACGGACTCGACCTGACGGTGGAACCGGGGGAGGTGCACGGCTTCCTGGGACCCAACGGCGCGGGCAAGTCCACCACCATCCGGATCGTTCTCGGCCTGCTGCGCCGCGACTCCGGACAGGTACGCGTCCTCGACGGCGACCCGTGGCGGGACGCGGTCGCGCTGCACCGGCGGCTGGCGTACGTACCCGGTGACGTCAACCTCTGGCCCAACCTCACCGGCGGGGAGGCGATCGACCTCTTCGGCGCGTTGCGCGGCGGTCTCGACGAACGCCGCCGCGACGAGCTGCTGCGACGCTTCGAGCTGGACCCGACGAAGAAGTGCCGCACCTACTCCAAGGGCAACCGGCAGAAGGTCGCCATCGTCGCCGCCTTCGCCTCCGGCGTGGAGCTGTACGTCCTGGACGAACCCACGTCCGGTCTGGACCCGCTGATGGAGGCGGTGTTCCAGGAGGAGGTCCGCACGCTCACCCGGGCCGGAGCGAGCGTGCTGCTCTCCAGCCACGTGCTCGCCGAGGTGGAGGCGCTCTGCGACCGGGTCAGCATCATCCGGGACGGGCGCACCGTGGAGTCCGGCAGCCTCGCCGAGCTGCGCCACCTGGCGCGTACCACGGTGACCGTCGAGACCGCACGGCCGCTGACCGGGCTGGCGGAGCTGCCCGGCGTCCACGAGGTCCGTCCGGTCGACGGCCGGGTCAAGCTGGAGGTGGAGCCGGCGCACCTGGACACCCTCCTCGGCCACCTGGTCCGGTTCGAGGTCCGTGCCCTGACCAGCACGCCGCCCACGCTGGAGGAGCTGTTCCTGCGGCACTACGGCGGCAGCACCGACGCGGGACGGCAGGCCGGCGACGTCGCGCGGGAGACCACCGCCGGAGGTACCCGATGAGCGCCTTCACCGGCACCGGGCGACTCGCCCGCCTCGCGCTGCGTCGGGACCGGATCCGCCTGGCGGTCTGGGTCCTCGGCACCCCGCTGATCGGCTACGGGCTGGCCGAGAGCGTCGCCGGTCTCTACCCCGACGAGCAGACCCGCCTCGGGTACGCCGAGACCGCCCTGTCCAGTGTGGTCGCCCGTGCCTTCAACGGTCCGATCGCGAGCGCCGACCTCGGCGCGGTGGTGGTCGCCGAGACGTACCTCACCCTCACCCTGCTCGCCGCGCTGCTGAGCACGTTCGCCGTGGTCCGGCACACCCGGCAGAACGAGGAGACCGGGCGCGCCGAACTGCTCGGCGCCACCGTCGTCGGCCGGTACGCCCTGCTCACCGCCGCCCTGGTGGTGGTCGTCGGCGCGAACCTGGCCTCCGCCGCGCTGCTCGCCCTGGCCTTCGTCGGGGCCGGGCTGCCGGTCGTCGGTGCGGTGGCCGCCGCCGCCGCGATCGGCGGGGTCGGCGTCGCCTTCACCGGCCTCGCGGCCGTCACCGCCCAGCTCTCGGTCAGTTCCCGGGGCGCCAACGCGCTCGCCGCGGCCACCGTGGGCGTCGCGTTCCTGCTGCGCGCCGCCGGTGACGTGCTGGGCGAGCGCGGCAGCGACGGTACGCGGCTGGACAGCGCCTGGCCGACCTGGCTCTCGCCGTTGGGCTGGGGCACCCAGGTACGCGCCTTCGGCGCCGAACGATGGTGGGTGCTCGCACTGCCGGTGGCCCTGCTGGTGGCCGGTGTCGCGCTGGCCTACCTGCTGGCCGAGCGCCGGGACGTCGGCGCGGGTCTGCTGGCCGCGCGGCGTGGACCGGCCCGAGCGGGCTCGGGGCTGCTCGGACCGGTCGGCCTGACCTGGCGGTTGCAGCGCGGCGCACTGGCCGGCTGGGCGGTGGCGGTGGTGGTGCTCGGCCTCTCCATGGGGGTGGCCGGTCACGAGGTCGACGCGATGATCGCCGAGAACCCGGCGGCGGCCGACGTGATCGCCCAGCTCGGCGGCGGGGCGGAACTCGTCGACGCGTACCTGGCCGCGATCCTCGGCCTGTACGCGCTGACCATCGGCGCGTACGTCGTGCAGGCCCTGCTGCGTACCCGCAACGACGAGTCCGACGGCATCCTGGAGGCGCTGCTGGCCACGGCGGTGAGCCGGACCCGGTGGCTCGGCACGCAGGTGTGCGGCGCGGTGCTCGGCGCGGCGCTGCTGGTGCTGCTGGCCGGTCTCACCACCGGGCTCGGGTACGGCCTGGCGGCCGGTGACGCGGTCGGCTGGACGGTCGAGCTGGGCGGGGCGGCGCTGCTGCGGTTGCCCGCCCTGCTGGTGCTCGTCGGGGTGGTGACCGCCCTGTTCGGCGCGGTGCCCCGCTGGTCGGTGGCGCTGAGCTGGGCGGTGCTGATCGCCTTCCTGCTGCTCGGGCAGTTGGGCGCGGTGCTGGAGCTGCCGCAGGCGGCGCTGAACCTGTCGCCCTTCACGCACGTGCCGTCGGTGCCCGCCGCCGACCTCAGGGTGCTGCCCCTGGTGGTGCTCACCGCCGTGGCGGCCGTGCTGCTGGCCGTCGGAGTGGGCGCGTTCCGGCGGCGCGACACCCCGGTCTGAGATGTAAGGAGGGGACCCCTGCTAACGCCTCGTGCATAGCAGGGGTCCCCTCCTTACATTCGCACCCGCGCGTTACCGCACCTGGGACAGGAAGCGGCGCAGGCGCGGGTGCTCGGCCGACTCGAAGATCGTGGCCGGCTCGCCGGCCTCCAGCACCACTCCGGCGTCCATGAACGCGACGGTGTCGGCGACCTCGCGCGCGAAACCCATCTCGTGGGTCACCACCACCATGGTCATGCCCTGCGACGAGAGGTCCGCCATCAGCGACAGCACGCCCTTGACCAGCTCCGGGTCGAGCGCCGAGGTGGCCTCGTCGAAGAGCATCACCTGCGGCTGCATGGCCAGCGCCCGGGCGATGGCCACCCGCTGCTGCTGCCCGCCGGAGAGGTGCGCCGGCCGGGCGTCGGCCTTCGCCGCCAGCCCCACCCGGTCCAGGTGGGTACGCGCCACCGCCACCGCCTCGTCCTCGCCGAGCTTGCGGATGCGCCGCAACGCGACGGTGATGTTGCGCAGCACGCTCATGTGCGGGAAGAGGTTGAACTGCTGGAACACCATGCCGACCCGCTGCCGCAGGGCGTCCGGGTCGTCGCGCAGCACGCTGCGCCCGTCCAGCAGCACGTCGCCCTTGTCCGGTTCGAGGAGCCGGTTGACGGTCCGCAGGAGCGTCGACTTACCGGACCCGGACGGGCCGATCACGCAGGCGGTCGCGCCGCGTGCGACGTCCAGGTCCACCCCGCGCAGCACCTGGTGACGGCCGAAGGCCAGGTGTACGTCGCGCAGGCTCAGACTGACCGAGGTGCTCATCGTTGGTTGCCTCCGGCGGCGCCGGGCAGCGCCAGGTCGAGGTCGTCGGGGTCGTCACCGGCCGGTCCGGTCGCCGGGCGGCCGTGCCGCAGCCGCCGGTCGATCCAGTTGACGACGTGCGTCAGCGGCACGGTCAGGGTCAGATAGACGAGCCCGGCGAGCAGCAGCGCCGACTGGTTGCCGGTGTTGGCCGCGTAGTCCTGCCCGATCCGGAACAGCTCCCGCTGGCTGGCCAGCAGACCGAGGAAGTAGACCAGGCTGGAGTCCTTGATCAGTGCGATGAGCTGGTTGACCCAGGCCGGCAGGACCCGCCGGACACCCTGCGGGATCACCACCACCCGCATCGCCTCCCACCAGGAGAAACCGAGCGCGCGGGCGGCCTCCACCTGGGTGGCCTCCACCGACTGGATGCCGGAGCGGAAGATCTCCCCGATGTACGCCGACGCGATCAGCGACAGCGCCAGGATGCCCAGCGGGTACGGGTTGGGTCCCCACACCTGCATGCCCAACGGCGCCAGACCGACCCCGATCAGCAGGATCGTCGCCGCCGCCGGCAGACCGCGGAACACGTCGGTGTAGACCCGGGCCGGCCACCGCAACCAGCGGGTACGCGAGATGCCCGCGACGGCCAGCACGATGCCCATGGCGGAGCCGAGCAGGGCGGCGGTGACCGCCAGGATCAGCGTGTTCGGCAACCCGACGGTGATCATGTCGGGCAGCGCCTCGCGCATCGACTCCCAGTCGAAGAACGTCTCCCACAGGGTGCGCAACGGATCCACGGTCGACCTCCGCCCTACTCGCTCGTCGTCCTACCTCAGGAGGCGGCCGGCGCCGACACCTCGCCGCTGCCCGGGGTGAAGTCGGCCGGGATCGGCCGGCCCGGGTAGTACTGCTCCTGGAGGCGGGTCCAGGTGCCGTCGGCGATGACCTCGTCCAGGGCCCGGTTCAGCGCCTCGCGCAGCGTGTCGTTGCCCTTGGCGACCGCGTACGCGGTGGGTGCCGGGCTGAGTTCCTTCGCCGCGACCGTGATCCTGCCGCCGCTGTCGGCGGCGGTCTTCTCGCCGATCTCGGCCGGGGCGATCCAGGCGTCGGCGGTGCCCGCCTTGAGCTGGTTGATCGCGCCGTTGTAGTCCGGCACCCGCACCGGGTCGAGGCCACGCCCGGTGGCGTAGTCGTCCTGGACGGTGCCCTGCACGACGACCACCCGCTTGCCCGACAGCTCGTCGAAGCTCGCCAGCGTCGAACCGGCGGGCACGTCGAGGCCGAAGTATCCGAAGTCGTAGCCGTTGCCGAAGTCGACCGTCTTCTTCCGCGCCTCGGTGATCGTGATCGAGGAACTGCCGACGTCGAACTTGCGGTTGTTGACCTGGGCGAGCAGACCGGAGAAGTCGGTGCCGACGAACTCGACCCGCAGCCCGAGCTTGTCGGCGGCGGCGACCAGCAGGTCGTTGTCGAACCCGGTGAACTCGCCGTCCTTGAGGTACACGTTCGGCGGTGCGTCGGTCAGCGTGCCGGCCCGCAGCACCCCAGGCTGGAGCAGGTTGTACGGGTTCTCGGCGGGGTCACCGTCCGCGCCGCAGGCGGTGAGGGTGACGGCGGCGAGCACGGCGGTGACGCCGACGGCGGCGGCCCGGGTGAGGGCAGGAAGGAATCGCACAGGTGTCTCCTGATGAGCGGCGGCGGGCACGCACGTGCCACACCGACGGTCCGCCGTGGGACGGACCGCGAAGGATGGGAACGAACGGGGTGGTCGTCCGACCGGGTGGGGTCGACGGCCGGGTGGCGACGCGGTCAGCTACACGCGGCGCTGCACACCCGCATCATGTCGACGTGTCGACGCCGGGTCAGGTGCCGGCAGGCAACCGGTCGATCGGGGTACGCCATGGCTCTCCTCGAGGTCGTGATGACCTGGGACACCAGGCCACGCTTGCACCGGAGATCGCTCCGATGCCTGGTCCTCACCCGGGGCACCCCTGCGCGGACGAGGGTTGCCGGCCAGCGAGCCGGGGCTTGACGCTGACGCTCTTGACCTGCCGCCGAGGCTAGCAGCCCGTGACGGGGCAGCGTCCACCCGTTATGACCACGCTCACGCGGGGTGTTGCCCGCTGCCCGCGTGATCCCTTACGGTCTGCTCAGCGGTGGGCGGTGCGGTCCGCATCCGACCCGACACCGCCGGTGGTCCGTCACGCGGACCGGGGAGGTGGAAACCCCGGGCCCCGCGCACGTGGCGGTCGGGACCGGCGGGCGAACCCCGACCGGCGGTCGGCGCGTCGAGGCGCCGGGCCGACGGTGTCCGGGGCGCGGAACCCACCGGGAGCACCCCGTGTATCTCACCCCTCACGAGCAGGACCGCCTGCTCGTCCACGTGGCGGCGGACGTCGCCCGACGCCGCCGCGAGCGCGGCCTGCGTCTCAACTACCCGGAAGCCGTCGCGGTGCTCACCGCCTTCCTCCTCGAAGGTGCCCGCGACGGGGCGTCCGTGGTCGACCTGATGGCCTCCGGCCGCACCGTCCTGAGCCGGGACGACGTGCAGGACGGCATCCCCGAGTTGCTGAGGGAGGTGCAGGTGGAGGCGACGTTCCCGGACGGCACCAAGCTGGTGACGGTGCACCACCCGATCCCGTGATCCCCGGGGAGATCCTGCCGGCGGCGCGGCCGGTGGAGATCAACGCCGGACGTCCGGTGACCACGCTGCTCGTGGTGAACACCGGTGACCGGCCGGTGCAGGTCGGGTCGCACTACCACTTCGCCGAGGCCAACCCGGCCCTGGACTTCGACCGGTCCGCCGCCTGGGGGCAGCGTCTCGCCGTACCGGCCGGCACGTCCGTGCGTTTCGAACCGGGCGTGAGCCGCACCGTGGACCTGGTGCCGCTGCGCGGCGCGCGGATCGTCCCCGGCCTGCGCGGCGAGTGCGCCGGCCGGGGA
>NZ_SISL01000031.1:0-28438 GCF_004307965.1 Verrucosispora sp. SN26_14.1
ATGAGCGCTAGTCTCGTGGGCTCGGCGATGGGTATAAGAGACAGGTGCCGGGGGCGCGGGCGGCACGTACGATGGGGGCGTGACTGAGGGCGAGAGGACTTCCGGGACCGGTAAGCGCGTGCTGCTCGCGAAGCCCCGTGGATACTGCGCGGGCGTCGACCGGGCGGTGCAGACCGTCGAGGAGGCGCTCAAGCTCTACGGTGCCCCGATCTACGTCCGCAAGGAGATCGTGCACAACAAGCACGTGGTGCGGACGCTGGAGGCCCAGGGCGCGATCTTCGTCGAGGAGAACGAGGAGGTCCCCGAGGGGTCCACCGTCATCTTCTCCGCGCACGGCGTGGCGCCCGAGGTCTACGAGCAGGCGAAGGAGCGGTCGCTCAAGGCGATCGACGCGACCTGCCCGCTGGTGACCAAGGTGCACCACGAGGCCAAGCGGTTCGCCGCCGAGGACTACGACATCCTGCTCATCGGCCACGAGGGTCACGAGGAGGTGATCGGCACCTCCGGCGAGGCCCCCGACCACATCCAGTTGGTGGACGGCCCCGAGGACGCCGACCGCGTCACCGTGCGCGACCCGAGCAAGGTCGTCTGGCTGTCGCAGACCACGCTCTCGGTCGACGAGACCCTGGAGACCGTGGCCCGGCTCAAGAAGCGGCTGCCACTGCTCCAGTCCCCGCCCAGCGACGACATCTGCTACGCCACCAGCAACCGGCAGCACGTGGTCAAGGAGATCGCGGCCGAGTGCGACGTGGTGCTCGTGGTGGGGTCGCGCAACTCCTCCAACTCCGTGCGGCTGGTCGAGGTGGCCCTGGACGCCGGTGCCCGCGCCGGACACCTGGTCGACTTCGCCCACGAGATCGACGACGCCTGGCTGACCGACGCCCGGACGGTGGGCCTCACCTCCGGCGCGAGCGTGCCGGAGGAACTGGTGCAGCAGGTGCTCGCGCACCTCGCCGAGCGCGGCTTCGCCGACGTCGAGGAGGTGGTGACCGCCAACGAGCGCCTCACCTTCTCGCTGCCGCAGGAACTCAAGCGCGACATGAAGGCCGCTGCGGCGGCCCAGAGCTGATCCGTCGGCACGCGCCGATGGAACGGTTGACCTTCCGGACACGTCAGACCGGCATGAGGACCCTTCGGATCGCCGCCACCGCGCTGATCGTCTGCACGGCGCTCGTCGCCTGCGGCGGTCAGGACGCCGGGACCGGCCCCACCACCGCCCCGACCCCGACGGGAGCGTCACCCGTGACCGAGCTGCCGACCCCGGATCCGACCGGCCCCGTGCCCCCGCCCTCCGACCCGGTGGACCCGACCGCCCCGGTCAGCCCGCCGCCGGCCGGCAAGACCCGGGGCGTGCCGACCTCGCCGCCGGTCACCGGTGAGATGACGCTCACCGGTCGGGTCGAGGCCGGCGTGGAGCCCGGCTGTCTGCTGCTCGACGGCTACCTGCTGTTGGGCGGGCCACGTGACGTACTCACCTCCGGTGCCTCGGTGACGGTGACCGGTCGGCCCAACCCGAGCCTGATGACGACGTGCCAGCAGGGCACCCCCTTCCAGGTCGCCACCGCCAAGCGCGCCTGACCCACCCCACCCGCGCTGCGGTACGCGCCCCCGGGCGCGCACCGCAGCGCCCTGTCGATCATGGACTTGTGGCAGCGGCAGAGGGCGCGTATCACCCCCAACTGCGTGCCATAAGTCCATGATCGGCGGGCGTGTCCGGCGGTGGTGGAGAGGACAGCGGAAAGGCGGAAGCCCGCCTCCGGGTGGACCGGAGACGGGCTTCCTGGTGGTGCGGTGGTGGTGTCAGTTCACTGCGCCGACGGAGACCGCGCCGCGGCCGACGACTGCGCCTTCGGTGGTCACCACGGTCAGCTCACCGTAGAGCGCCCGACCCGCGGACGGGGTGGACTGGGCGGTCACCGAACCCGAGAGGTTGCCGGTGGCGCCGTTGGCCAGGGTGAGCGTGCCACCCGAGGCCGTCAGGGTGCCGAGCGACGGGGACGAGAACGAGTCCCGGTAGTCGTACTGGGTGCTGCCACCCGCACCGTCCACCGCGTACGCGTCCACGACGACCCGGTAGGTGCCCGCGACCGGGTTGGTCAGGGTCACCGCCTCCTCCGAGTCACCGTCGGCCTGCTGCCCGACCAGGGTGGTGCCCCGGTAGATGAACAGGTCGAGGTCGGCGCTTGCGTTGGACGGGTTGCCGATGCGGGCGGTGAAGCTGGTGGCGCCCGCCGGCACCTCGACGGTGAACTCCTGCTTGGCCAGCTCGACGATGGTCGGCCGCTCGGTGTGCACGCTGGACAGCGGGCCACCCTGGCCGGTCACCGAGACCGGGCCGAAGGTGTTCTTCAGCGACCAGGTCACCGGGGTCGGGACACCGGCGGTGACCGCCGGCAGCTCGACCACGGCCGGCTCGACCGCGACGCCCTGCACCCGTGCCTGGAGCTGGTACGGGTTGTTCAGGGCCGGCGAGGTCCGCCGCGACTCCACCTCGATCTCCCAGACACCCGGCAGTGGGTTCTGGTAGTCACGCTCGAACGCGTTGCAGACGACCGTGCTGGCGAAGTTGGTGTAGCAGGCCAGGCTGGAGGTGCTCTCCACCGGGACGCCGTACGGGTTGAAGGCGATGAAGCGGGTCTGCGACCCGGTGGCGATGCCGGAGAGGTTCACCTGCAACGCCCCGGCACCCGGCGGCACCGTCACGAAGTACGACGTGGTGCTGTTGCGCTCCACGGTGCCCCGCGCCGAGTAGGCGAAGGCGGGCTTGCTGACGTCGTTCGAGGCCACCACGACGGCGGAGAACTCGAAGTCGATCGTGTTGGTGCGCGGGTCGTCGACCGTGACGATCGTGCCGTGGGCACCGGCGGTCTTCGGCTTCGCGGTGACCGTGATGGTCACGGTCTTGTTCAGCGGCAGCGTGACGTTCTTCGGCGCCGAGAAGGTGCCGTTGTTGCCGCGCAGGCCGACGTTGTGCTTCACGTTGCCGGTCGGGCCGCTGGTCCGGGTCAGCTTGACCTGGTACGACTTCGACTGGTTGACCTTGTGTCCGCCGTTGGCGGCGTCACACCGGTTGTAGACGCCGGTGCCGCTGTTCGGCGTGGCGAGCTGGCCGGAGAGGACGGTGCAGACCGGAGCCTCGGCGGTGTAGTCGTTCGGCTCGCTGCTCTTGCGCAGCAGCTTCCAGGCACCCGGCACGTCGAACATGCCGTAGCCCTGACCGAAGGTGGCGGTGTTCGCGATCGGCTTGGCCGAGCTGTAGATCGCCCGGCGCAGCGCGGCCGGGGTCACGCCCTGGTCAGTGGCCTTGGCGGCCGAGAGCAGCAGCGCGGCACCACCGGCGGCCTGCGGGGAGGCCATCGACGTACCGTTGGACATGCCGTAACCCGACGGGAGCGGGTAGCCGGCCTCGGCGACCGGGTTGCCGGCCTGCCAGACCGGGGTGGTGGAGATGGCAGAGCCCGGAGCGGCGATGTTCGGCTTGGCGCCACCGTCCTCACGCGGGCCGCGCGAGGAGAAGTTGAACAGGGCGTTCTTCTGCTTGACCACCGAGCCGTAGTTGGCCAGCCAGGTGTCCTTGCTGATGCTGGCCGCGACGCTGACCACGTTGGTGGACGCGGACGGGTCGCCGATGGTGTTCACACCCGGGCCGGAGTTGCCGGCCGAGATGAACATCTGCACACCGTAGGTGGTGATCAGGTTGTTGTAGAGGACGGCGCGGGCGTTGTTGCCGTCGTTGAGCGCCGGCAGGCCGCCGATCGACATGTTGATGACGTCGACGCCCCGGTTGATCACCAGGTCGGCCATGCCGGTGGTGAGCGCCGCGTACGTGCAGCCGCCGCCCCAGGAGCAGGCGCGCGAGGAGACGACCTTGGCGCCGGGGGCGGCGCCGTTGAACGCCTTGTTGCCCAGCATGCCGTACGCGGCGGTGATGCCGGCGACGTGCGTGCCGTGCGAGCCCTCGACGATGCCGATGTTGACGTAGTCGACCAGGCCGGGGCCGCCGAGCGGGGTGGTGTCGACGTTCTTGCGGTACTCGACCACGAACGACATCCGCTCGGTGATCGGAGTCGCCGGGTTGTCGGTGCCGAAGTGGTTGACGTCGAACTTCTCCTTGTAGGGCCGCATCAGGGCCTCGTCGGTGAAGTCGCCGTCCTGGTCGGTGTCCACCCAGATGTTGTTGGTCACCGGGTCGAAGAGCACGCCGAACTGGTCGGTGGTGTCCCCGTCGCGGTTGACGTCACCGCCCGGCTCGCTGTTGGCGGTGATGTTCTCGCTGAACAGGTTGAACCGGTAGGTGCCGGCCGGCGCGGTCCAGGTGCGGCCCGCGACGGTGAACGTGGGCCCGGTGACCTGCGTGATCATCGGCCGCCAGGTGGGGTCCTCGAACGGGTCGGTGGCGGTGACCCAGTCGACGATCTTGCGCTCGCCGGTGGTGGTCTTCTGCAGCGCCGGGTGGTCCAGGTCCACACCGGAGTCCATCACGCCGATGGTGACGCCGCGCCCGTCCCACTTGGGGTTCTGCTTGACGAACTTGGCCGCACCGATCTCGCCGGTCGGCATGTAGGGGTTGTCGGCGGGCGTCTTGGCACCGGGGCCGCTGAGCGTGGAGCCCTGCTTCTCGGCCTTCTTCGCGCCCGGGACGACCTCCGGCTTCGGGTCGGGGAGCTGGATCTTCTCGTCCAGGTCCACGGCGGCGACGCCGGGCAGGGTGGCGGCCGTGACCGCCTTGCCGGTCGGGACCTTCGCCAGCACGTAGCCGATGGTGTCGTAGCGCTCGGTGACGGCGGCACCGAGGTCCTTGAGGTCGTCCGCGACGTCCTTCGCCTTGCCCTTCTCGGTGGCGACGATCATCGTGACGGTGGGGGCCTTCTTCGCCTCCGCCTCGGAGAGCAGCTTGGCGTCGTGCTCGCCGAGCGCCTCGGCGGGGGTGGCCTGCGCGGCGTCGGGTCCGGCAGGAGCGGCGCTCGCGGTGGCGGTACCGCTGACCACGGTCACGGCGCCCGCCGCCATGACCGAGGCGAAGAGCGCGGCGGAGGTACGCCGGCTCAGGATTCGGGGTTTACTCACGTTCTCTTTCCTCCAGAGAACAGGGCGCCCTCAGATGCAGGGCACGCGTGAGGCGAATCCTTCGTGGTGTCGACCATCGATGTCACTACCGGCAGGTACGTTGTGACCATCTCGTGATACGCGAGACGCGCAATGTCACATCGAAGGTGGTAAGGGTCTGATTAGTCCGGCCGAATTCGACCATCCGTTGTGGAAAGACCATCGACTAGTTCCGGTGCCTGCGGCTGGCGAGGGGCGATCTCGACCTGGTTCGGCACCGCCAACTCCTGGTCGGAAACGCCCAGTTCGGCGAGCTTACGCGCGCTGACCAGCACCCGCGCCTCCAACGAACCCACCGCCCGGTTGTACGCGGTCACCGCACCGCCCAGCGACGCGCCGAGCTTGCCGACGTGGTCGCCGAGCGTCGACAACCGTCCGTACAGCTCCCGGGCCAGCGTGTGGACCGCCAGGGCGTTCCGGGCGAGCTGCTCCTGCCGCCACGACCACGCCACCGTACGCAGCAACGCGACCAGGGTGGCCGGCGTGGCCAACACGACGTTGCGGGTGAACGCGTGCTCCAGCAGCGTGGGGTCACGCTGCAACGCCACGTCCAGGAACGGGTCGGCCGGCACGAAGAGGACCACGAACTCCGGGGTGGACTCGAAGGCCGTCCAGTACGACTTGGCGGCCAGCGCGTCCACGTGCCCCCGCAGGTGCTTGGCGTGCAGGTCGAGGTGCGTGTCCCGCCCCCGCTCGTCGCGCGCCTCCATCGCGGTCAGGTACGCGTCGAACGGCGCCTTCGCGTCCACCACCACACTGCGCCCCCCGTGCAGCCGGACCACCAGGTCGGGGCGGACCGTCTGCTGGTCGGTGGCGGCGGTGACCTGCTCGGAGAAGTCACAGTGCTCCAGCATCCCGGCGGCTTCCACGATCCGCCGCAACTGGTGCTCGCCCCACCGGCCGCGTACCTGGGGAGCGCGCAGCGCCGCCACCAACTGCTTGGTCTCGGTACGCAGCTCACCCGAGACCGTGCTCATCGACCGCACCTGTTCGCGCAGCTCCGCGTACGCGTCGACGCGGTCCCGCTCCAACTCGGCCACCCGCTGCTCGTAGCGGCGCAACGTGTCGTGCAGCGGCGCCACCGCCCGGGCCACCGCCTCCTGGGACTGGGCCGTCGCCTCGTAGCTCAACGCCCGCATCGACTGCTCCAGCCGCCCCTCGCCCTCACGGGTGGCGCGCAGGGTGGCGTCCAGCCGGGCGATCTCGGTCGCCGCGCGGGCCCGCGCGGCGAACCAGCCCACCGCACCGCCGGCACCGAGACAGACGACGACGACCGCCAGAGTCGAGAGCTCCATTCCGACGAGCTTGCCAAAGATGAGCGCTTCGCGCCTCGATCGGCACCGCGTGCCGCGTCCGACCTCGTCAGGAGGTGGGCCGCTGGCAGATGGTGGGTACGTTGGAGTGGTGGAACTTCTGCTGGTCGTACTCCTTGTCGCAGGTCTCGTCGGTGCGTTCGTCTGGTGGCAGCGGGAGCGCGCCGCGCGTGAGGCCCGGAAACTCGCCGATGTCCAAGCCGACGCCCGACGCTGGTACGAACGCCTCGGTGGGCAGGTGATGACGCTCAGCGGTGACGATCCGGCGGTGCGTCAGGCGCTGGCCGACGCCGCCGAGCGGTACCACGCGGCCGGGTCGCAGATGGAGCAGGCCAGGAGCATCACGCAGTTCACGTTGGCCCGGGAGACCGCGGTGGAGGGGCTGACCTACATCCGGGCGGCCCGGACGGCACTCGGCATCGACCCCGGGCCACCCCTGCCACCGCTGGCCGCCGCGAGTGGTGCCGGCGAACTGACCGTGCCGCGCCAGGTCCAGGTGCAGGGCCAGACGTTCAAGGCCGGTCCGCAGCCGGGCCGGGACACGCCGTACTACTACCCGGGCGGGCGGATGCAGGGCCGACCGGTGCCGTCCGGCTGGTACTCCACTCCCTGGTGGAAGACGGCGCTGGGGGCCGGAGTCGGCGTACTCGGCGGCATGCTGATCGCCGACGCCCTCTTCTCGCCCTCGTTCGGCGACCCCGGCTACGACGCCGGTGCGGCGGCGGGCCTGGACGACCAGGGCGGCGACTTCGGCGGCGACGCGGGCGACCTGGGCGGTGGTGACTACGGGGGCGGCGACTACGGCGGTGGCGACTTCGGTGGCGGCGACTTCGGCGGTGGTGATTTCGGCGGCGGCGACTTCTGACGTCGCGTTCTGACGTCGCGGCAGCGCCCGCAGATGTGTCGCGGCAGCGCCCGCAGATGTTAGGAAGGGTCCCCTCCTATACGCCAGGCGTTAGGAGGGGACCCTTCCTTGCAGTGCTTCCGAACCTCGCCGCGGTCAGCCGGTGTTGCGCATCCCGGCGGCGATGCCGTTCACGGTGGTGAGCAGCGCGCGCTCCAGAGCCGTACCGTCGCTCGGGGCCCGTCGGCCGCCCGGTGCGGTGGCCACCGCCCGACCGGCGGCACCGGAGTCGCGGTACTGCCGCAGCAACGCCACCTGGAGGTGGTGCAGCGGCTCCAGGTAGGTGTCGCGTACCGCCAGGGTGCGTTGCAGCACGGGGGAGTTCTCCAGCAGGTCCGGCGAGTCGGTGACCGCCAGCACCTCCCGCCGGGTCAACTCGTACTCCTCCTCGATCTTGGTGAAGATCGGGTGCAGCTTCTTCGGCACGAGGGTCTCCACGTACCGGCGGGCGATGTCGAGGTCGGTCTTGGTCAGCATCATCTCCACGTTCGACAGGAACGTGCGGAAGAAGTGCCAGTTGCGGTTCATCTCGGAGAGCACGTCGGCCAACCCGGCCTCGCGGGCGGCGGCCAGACCGGACCCCACCCCGAACCAGCCGGGCACGATCTGCCGCGTCTGGGTCCAGCCGAACACCCACGGGATGGCTCGCAGCCCGCCCAGGCCGGCACCGGTGTTCGGTCGCTTCGCCGGCCGGGAGCCGATGTTCAAGGCGCCGAGCAGCTCCGTCGGGGTGGACGCCCAGAAGTACGCCGGCAGGTCCGGGTCCTCCACCAGCGACCGGTACGACCGGAACGCCGACTCGGACACCACGTCCATCGCCGCGTCCCAGCGCTCCAGCATCTCGGCGGGCTGCCGGGGCGCGGTGTGCAGCAGCGTCGCCTGGAGCGCGGCGGCCACGGTCAGCTCCAGGTTCTCCCGGGCCAGCGCGGGCAGCGTGTACTTGTCGGAGATGACCTCGCCCTGCTCGGTCACCTTGATCGCGCCGTCGAGCGTGCCGTACGGCTGGGCCAGGATCGCGTCGTGCGTCGGTCCGCCGCCGCGCCCCACCGTGCCGCCCCGGCCGTGGAACAGCCGCAGGTGCACCCCGTGTCGGGCGGCCACGTCCCGCAGCGCCCGCTGTGCCCGGTGGATGGACCACTGGCTGGTGGTGATGCCGGCCTCCTTGTTGGAGTCGGAGTAGCCCAGCATCACCTCCTGCACGTCGCCCCGGGCGGCCACCAGCGTCCGGTACGCGGGCAGCGACAGCAGCTCGTCGAGGAGTTCGCCCCCGGAGTTCAGCTCGGCCGGGGTCTCCAGCAGCGGTACGAACCCGACCCGCGCCCGACCGCTGTGCACGTCGACCAGGCCGGCCTCGCGGGCGAGCACCACCGCGGCGAGCACGTCGTCCACGCCGAGGGTCATCGAGATGATGTACGACTCGATCACCTCGCCGCCGAACCGGTCCTGCGCCTCGCGGATGGCGCTGAACACGTCGAACGTCTTGCGCGCCGCCTCGGTCAACGGGGTGTCGGCGGTGGAGAGCGGCCGACGACCGGTCAACTCGTCGGCGAGCAGCTTGGTGCGCTCCAGCCTGGTCAACGCCGGGTAGTCCTCGACCTCGCCGACCGCCCGGTAGAGCTGGATCAGCACCTCGTGGTGCTTCTCGGCGTGCTCCCGGACGTCCATGGTCGCCAGGTGCAGGCCGAACGCGGAGACGGTCCGGATGGTCGAGGCGAGCCGGCCGACGGCGGTGAGCTGCCCGGAGTTGCGGGCCAGTGAGGCGCGCAGCAGATCCAGGTCGGCGATCAGCTCGGCGGAACCCCGGTAGTCGCGCCCCGGCACGTGCGGAGTGCCCTGACGCAACCGGGCCCGCGTGTTGGCCAGCTTGGCGCGGACGCAGCGGGCCTTGAGACGGTACGGCTCCTCGGCGTTGACCCGGCGGAACCGGGGCGCCACCTCGGGCAGCGCGTCCAGGTCGGCGGCGAGGCTGGCGGAGAGGTCCAGCGACACGTTGCGCAGCCGGCGGGAGACGGAGACCTCGTTGATCAGCTCATCCATCGCCGCCTCGGTGGCGGTCAGCCCGTGCTCGTGCTGGATGGCCAGCACCTCACGGGTCACCGTCGGGGTGACGAAGGGGTTGCCGTCGCGGTCGCCGCCGATCCAGGTGCCGAAGGTCAGCGGACGGGCGGTCGGCGAGGTCTCCACACCGAGGGTGCGCAGCGTCTCGGCGAGGTCGTCGAGCACCTGCGGGGCCGCCTCGGCGTACAGGTCGCGCAGGTAGTAGATGGCGTTGCGCGCCTCGTCGGTCGGGTCCGGCCGGTCCAGCCGCAGCTCGTCGGTCTGCCACATCAGGTCGAGCAGCTCGGCCAGCCGGCGGTTGGCCGGGCCCTCGTCACTGGCCCCGTAGAGGATCGCGTTGGCCGTCTCGGTGTCCAGCTCGTCGGCGATGGCGCGGAGCTTGGACAGGATCGAGCGGCGGGCCGCCTCGGTCGGGTGGGCGGTGAAGACCGGGCGTACCGCCAGCCGGCGGGCCACCGACGCGATCTCCTCGGCCGGTACCCCGCGCTCGGCGATCATCTTGGCCGCCTGGTCCAGCCAGCCACCCTGCACGGCGCGCCGACGCCGCAGGTCCCGGGCCCGGTGCACCTGCTCGGTGATGTTGGCCAGGTGGAAGTAGGTGGAGAAGGCGCGGGCCAGTTTGGTGCCGGTGGTCACGTCGAGCCCACCCAACCGCCGGGCGGCGGCAGGGGCGTCGGTGCGTACCTGGGCGCGGATCTCCTCGACGAGGTCGAGCAGGGGGCGGCCCTCCTGGCGGGCCAGGGTCTGCCCGAGCAGGGTGCCCAGCCGGCGGATGTCGGCGCGTAGGGCGGCGTCGGGCCCGTCGTGATCGTGCTGGTCGGTCACCGTGCGCTCCTTACGTGAGTACGAAGGACAGCGCTGTCCGACTTCCCCGATCGTATCCGCGCGCACCCGGTTGTAAGGAGGGGCCCCTTGTTATCGCCTTTTGTATAGGAGGGGTCCCCTCCTTTCACCCGGGCGCCGGGGTGAGGGACGTCCGCGCTGGTGGGGGGCCGATGCGGCGGGCGGATCCGAGGTCGAGCCCGCCCACTCGCGGTGATCAAGGCCACGCCGCCGAGGGGCGGTACCGTCGGCCCATGCCGTCGTTGCGCTACCCACCGAAGCCCCGCCCGGGGGACCGGGTCGCGGTCGTCTCGCCCTCCGCCGGACTGCCGGGCCTCTTCCCGCACGTGTACGAGTTGGGCCTGCGCCGACTGCGCGAGGAGTTCGGGCTGGAGCCGGTGGAGTACCCGACCACCCGCGTCATGGGTGCCGACCCGCGGGACCGGGCCCGCGACCTGACCGAGGCGTTCGCCGACCCGACGATCACCGCCGTGCTGGCCACCATCGGCGGCGACGACCAGATCACCGTCACCCCGCACCTCGACGACGACGTGCTTCGCGCCAACCCGAAGCCCTACTTCGGCTACTCCGACAACACCAACCTGCTCCACCACCTGCACCGCTTGGGGATCGTCGGCTACCACGGCGGGTCGGTGCTGGTGCACCTCGGCCGCCCCGGCGCGCTGCACCCGATGACCGCCGACTCGCTGCGCGCGGCGCTGTTCGGCTCCGACTGGTACGACCTGTCGGCGGCGCCGGAGTGGGGCGACGAACCGGCCGACTGGAACGACCCGGGCTGCCTGGCGGCGGAGCCGGTGATGTTCGCCGGTGCGGGCTGGCGCTGGCAGGGACCGGCCACGACGGTGACCGGCCACACCTGGGGCGGCAACCTTGAGGTGCTGCACTGGCTGCTCGCCGCCGACCGGGTCGCCCCGGCGGAGTCGTTGCGGGGGTCGGTCTTCCTGATCGAGACCTCGGAGGAGTTGCCGCCCGCCGTCGAGGTCTACCGCATGTTGCGCAACCTCGGCGAGCGCGGCCTGCTCGCCGGCTTTCCCGCCGCACTGGTCGGCCGCGCCAAGGCGTGGAACTTCGACCGCCGGCTCACCCCCGACGAGAAGGCCGGCTACGCCCGGGAGCAGCGCGCCGCCGTGACCCGGGCGTTCGCCGAGTACGCCCCCGACGCGGTGCTGGTCTTCGACGTCGACCTCGGTCACACCGATCCGCAGTTGATCGTCCCTTACGGCGGGGAGGTGCGGGTCGACGCGGTCGACCGCCGCATCTCGGTCCGCTACTGACGGCCCGTGTCCCGGGGCGGCGGCCGGACCACCACCCCGGGGGCGCTCAGGTGAGCTGGCAGCGGCCGGCGCTGTAGTGGGCGACGGCCGCCAGGATCTCCGCCTCGGGCTTGTCCGCGAAGTTGAGGGTGGCGACCAGGCCGGAGCCGTACAGGACGTTCAACGGCGCGCTGTCGAACGCCGTGTAGCCGCCCAGGTTCGGCATCGTCGCCGGATTGTGCGGCTTGACCACCAGCATCTTCTCCAGGCTCCACCGGCGGCGGGAGATCTGCGCGACGGCCTCCCACGGCAGCCAGATCGCCTGACCACGGGTGGGCCGGCTGCGGATCCAGAGGCCCTCGTGGCTCAGTGCGAGCACCGGCCCGCCGGAGCCGATCAGCCAGAGCTGGAGGCCGACCGGCAGGGCGACCAGGAGGAGCAGACAGCCCAGCGCGATCGCCAGGCCGAGTCCGGCGCTGCCGCGTTCCGCCGAGTTCATGGAGCCGAGAACGAGGAAGCCGGCACAGCAGGCGAGCGGGCCGAGGGCGGCCAGCAGGACGCCGCCGATGACCAGACCGCGCTTGACGAGGTTGGGGCGTACGACGAAGGGCTGGTCCTCGGGGATGCGCTTGACCACGGGGGTCGGGTGCGGACCCGACGGCCAACCGCCGTGCGAAGACTGGGCGGGTTGACCGCCGTACGGCGGCTGGGCGGGTTGACCGCCGTACGGCGGCTGGGCGGGTTGACCGCCGTACGGCGGCTGGGGCGGGTGTCCGGGCGGCGGGTAGGTCACGGTTCTCCGGTCTCAGTCGATACGGGCGTAGGCGCGGACGGGGAAGGTACCCATACCGGCGACCTTCGGCGGGGCGGCGGTGAATCGGAAGCCGTCGGGCGGAAGCTGGTCCAGTCCGGTCAGATGCTCCACGATCGGGACACCGGCGGCCAGCAGGATGCTGTGCGCGGGACGCGTACCGCCCGCCGCCGGGCTCATGTCGTCGATGTTGATCGAGTCGATGCCGACCAGGGCGACACCGGCGTCGACAAGCGCCCGGGCGCCGTCGCCGGTCAGGTGGGGTGCCTCCGGTGCGCCGTACCGGGCGGTGCCGAAGTGCGCGTCCCAGCCGGTGTGCAGCAGCACTGCCTTCCCGGCGACGTCGTACGGCGCCAGCAGCAGGCGGTCCACCGCACGGGTGCCGACGGGCAGGCGCACCACGAGCGCGGGCAGCTCGGCCAGGCGGTCCAGTCCGACGCCGGCCAGGTCGCTGCCGTCGGCGTAGCGGTGCGCGGGGGTGTCCAGGTACGTCCCGGTGTTGGCGATCATGTCGATCCGCCCGACCTGGAACTCGGTGCCCGGGGCGTAGGCGCTCCGGGAGTCCTCCCGGGTCAGCCACTCGGTGATCCGGGGCGTCGGCCAGCCGGGCAGGGTGGTCATCCCGTCGGTGACGACATGACTCAGCTCGACGAACCGGTGGCCGGTGCCCGGGGCGGTGGCCGTGACGCCGCGACCGCCCTTGTGCGGCTCCTCGACGATCGTCGTGCCGGTGATGCGGACCTCGGCCACCATCAGCAGCCCGAGGTGCCGGACGAAGAGCGCCGCCAGGTCCTCGTCGGTGATGCTCCGGCCGGGGATGTCCAGCCGGAAGCCCTCGGTGCGCAGACCGCCGCCGTTGGCGAAGGTGACGTCCGCGTCGAACTGTGCGCGAAACTCCCCGTTCATGCCGGGCAGCCGACCACAGCGCCCGGCAGTCGTCAAGATCCTGCTGGTGGCCCCGACCGTACGCGCGGACCGGCAGGCCGCAGGCGTGCCGGAGCCCGGACGTCGTGGACGGCGGTGGATCGTCCGACCGGAGAGATAGTGTCGACCGGTGGAACCCCCCGTCCGGACGGACGCGGGGCGATCGTCGTGTCCTCACCCGCGGAAGTGATCATGACTGCGCTCACCGGACTGTTCGCCGCCGCCCTGGCCGACCCGGGGCTGGCCCGTGTGCGTGACCTGGCGCGCTCGGGTGCGGCCCAGGTCGACGGCCTCGACCTGACCGCGCCACCGGCGTTGCGCCCGTTCGCGGTCGCCGCCGTCGCCGCGGACCCCGCCGAACAGGGGCGGGACGCGACGGTCGGCGGTGCCGGGCGGCCGGTGCTGGCGGTCACCGCCACCAGCCGTGAGGCGGAGGACCTGGTGGCGGCGCTGGGTGGGCTGCTCCCCGCCGAGCAGGTGGCGATCTTCCCGAGCTGGGAGACGCTGCCGCACGAGCGGCTCTCGCCGCGCTCCGACACGGTCGGTCGACGGCTGGCGGTGCTGCGCCGGCTGGCCCACCCGGACTCGGCGGACGCGCACGGGCGCACCGGGCCGCTGCGGGTGGTCGTGGCGCCGGTCCGGTCGATGCTGCAACCGCAGCTCAAGGGACTCGGCGACCTGGAGCCGGTGCGGCTGTCCGCCGGGGACGAGGCCGACCTGGAGCAGGTGGCGCGCCGGTTGACCGACATGGCGTACGCGCGGGTCGACCTGGTCACCAAGCGGGGCGAGTTCGCCGTCCGTGGCGGCATCCTGGACGTCTTCCCGCCCACCGACGAGCACCCGTCGCGGGTCGAGTTCTGGGGCGACGAGGTGGAGGAGATCCGCACCTTCGCCGTGGCCGACCAGCGCACCATCGAACAGGTGCCGCAACTCTGGGCACCGCCCTGCCGGGAACTGCTGCTCACCCCGGCCGTCCGGGAGCGGGCCGCCGAGCTGGCCGGGCAGCACCCCGAGCTGGCCGAGATCCTGGACAAGCTGGCCGGCGGCATACCGGTGGAGGGCATGGAGTCCCTCGCCCCGGCGCTGATCGGCGACGACTCGATGGAGTTGCTGCTGGACTGCATGCCCGAGGGCACGCACGTCCTGCTCTGCGACCCGGAGCGGATCCGCACCCGGGCGCACGACCTGGTGCGTACCTCTGAGGAGTTCCTCCAGGCCAGCTGGGCCGCCGCGGCCGTCGGCGGCCAGGCCCCGATCGACCTCGGCGCCGCCGCCTTCCGCACCCTGGCCGACGTCCGCGCGGCCGCCGCCACGCGGCGCCGGCCCTGGTGGACACTGTCCCCGTTCGGGATGGCCGAGCCGGACGCCGCCCCGGAGCGGCAGCCGTGGGAGGACGCGCCGGAGGCGGTCGACGTCACCCCCGACGACGCCATCGCGGTGAGCCTGAGCGCCCAGCCCGCGCCGCTCTATCACGGCGAGACCGACCGGGTGGTGGCCGACCTGACGCGCTGGACCGGTGAGGGCTGGTCGGTCGCGCTGGTCTTCGAGGGGCACGGCCCCGCCCACCGGGCCGTCGAGGTGCTCCGCGACGGTGGCCTGGGCGCCCGGATGACCGAGCAGGTCCCGGACGCGCCCGTGTCGGGCGAGGTCCTGGTCACCTGCGGCAGCCTCACCGGCGGCTTCGTCGACGAGGCGGCCCGGTTCGTGCTGCTCACCGGCAGCGACGTCACCGGTGGCCGGGGCGTCTCCACCCGGGACATGCGCAAGATGCCGAGCCGGCGGCGCAACACGATCGACCCGTTGGAGCTGCAGGCCGGCGACCACGTGGTGCACGAGCAGCACGGCATCGGCCGGTACGTGGAGCTGGTGCAGCGTACGGTCAACGGCGCGTCCCGGGAGTACCTGGTCATCGAGTACGCCGCGAGCAAGCGCGGCCAGCCCGGCGACCGTCTCTTCGTCCCCACCGACCAGCTCGACCAGCTCAGCCGGTACGTCGGTGGTGAGCAGCCGACGCTGCACAAGATGGGCGGCTCGGACTGGCAGAAGTCCAAGGCGCGGGCCCGCAAGGCGGTCCGGGAGATCGCCGCCCAGCTCATCCAGCTCTACGCCGCCCGCAAGGCGTCCAAGGGGCACACCTTCGGCCCGGACACCCCGTGGCAGCGGGAACTGGAGGACGCCTTCCCCTGGCAGGAGACGCCCGACCAGCTCGCCGCCATCGAGGAGGTCAAGCGGGACATGGAGCAGAGCGTCCCGATGGACCGGCTGATCTGCGGCGACGTCGGCTACGGCAAGACCGAGATCGCGGTACGCGCGGCGTTCAAGGCGGTGCAGGACGGCAAGCAGGTGGCTGTGCTGGTGCCCACCACCCTGCTGGTGCAGCAGCACTACAACACGTTCGCCGAGCGGATGAGCCAGTTCCCGGTGACGATCCGGCAGCTCTCCCGGTTCCAGACGCCGAAGGAGGCCGAGCAGACGCTCGCGATGGTCGCCGACGGCACCGCCGACATCGTCATCGGCACCCACCGACTACTGGCGGCTGCCACCCGCTTCAAGTCGCTCGGGCTGGTCATCGTCGACGAGGAGCAGCGGTTCGGTGTCGAGCACAAGGAGCACCTGAAGTCGATGCGGGCCGCCGTCGACGTGCTGAGCATGTCGGCGACCCCGATCCCGCGCACCCTGGAGATGGCGATCACCGGCATCCGGGAGATGTCCACCATCGCCACCCCGCCGGAGGAGCGGCATCCGGTGCTCACCGCCGTCGGGGCGCAGGACGACCGGCAGGTGGCCGCCGCCATCCACCGCGAGTTGCTCCGTGACGGGCAGGTCTTCTACCTGCACAACCGGGTCGAGTCGATCGAGCGGGCGGCCCGCCGCCTGCGCGAGCTGGTGCCCGAGTCCCGGGTCGCGGTGGCGCACGGCCAGATGGGCGAGGATGCCCTGGAGAAGGTCATGGTCGGCTTCTGGGAGAAGGAGTTCGACGTCCTGGTCTGCACCACGATCGTGGAGTCCGGCATCGACATCCCGAACGCCAACACCCTGATCGTGGAGCGGGCCGATCTGCTCGGCCTGGCCCAGTTGCACCAGATCCGGGGCCGGGTGGGCCGGGGCCGGGAGCGGGCGTACGCGTACTTCCTCTATCCGCCGGAGAAGCCGCTCACCGAGCACGCGCACGAGCGGCTGGCCACCATCGCCCAGCACACCGAGTTGGGTGCCGGCATGTACGTGGCGATGAAGGACCTGGAGATCCGGGGTGCCGGCAACCTGCTCGGCGGCGAGCAGTCCGGGCACATCGAGGGCGTCGGGTTCGACCTCTACGTCCGGATGGTCGGCGAGGCGGTGCAGGCGTTCAAGGGCGAGCGTCCCGAGGAGGAGACGGACGTCAAGATCGACCTTCCGGTGGACGCGCACCTGCCGCACGACTACGTCGGCGTGGAACGGCTGCGCCTGGAGATGTACCGCAAGCTCGCCGAGGCGCGCGACGAGGAACGGCTGCGCGAGGTGGCGGCCGAGATGACCGACCGCTACGGCGAGCCGCCCGCACCGGTGCAGAACCTGATCGCGGTGGCGCGGTTCCGGCTGCTGGCCCGCCGGTACGGCCTCACCGACGTCAGCGTGCAGGGCAAGCACCTGCGCTTCGGCCCGCTGCCGCTGCCCGACTCGAAGCAGATGCGGCTCAAGCGCTACCACCCGGACTCGGTCTACAAGTCCGCGCTCGACCAGGTCAGTGTGCCCCGGCCGACGACCCGCCGGATCGATGGCGAGCCGTTGCGCGACCAGGCTCTGCTGGAGTGGTGCGCGCAGCTGCTCTCCGACGTCCTCGGCGCCCCGGCGGTGCCTGCGGGTGCGGGTGCCACCGGTGGGTAGGGGGCATGAGAGAGTGACGGGCATGCGTGCTCGCCGTCTTGTCGCCGTCGCCAGCGTGGCGGTCGGCCTCGTCGTCCTCTCCGGTTGCCGTTCCGAGCCCGGTGTCGCCGCGTACGTCGGTGACCACCGGATCACCGAGGACGCCGTCACCGAGGTCATCGACGACGCCCGGGCCAAGAACCCGGAGCCGACCGAGGCGGCCGAGCAGGTGCCCGGCCAGCAGCAGGTACGCCTGCCCGGGCGCAGCGAGGTGGTGAGCACCCTGGTGCTCGGCCAGGTCTGCGAGCGGATCTCCGCCGCCGAGGGTTACCGCCCCCAGGGGCAGGCCGAGGCGGCGCAGGTGGCCCAGCAGCTCGGCATCAGCCCCGAGGCCACGTACGCGCGGCAGGTCGCCGAGCTGTACACCTGCCTCTCCGGCATCCCGGTCGGCTCGCCGGTGGCACCGACCGAGCAGGATCTGACCGAATTGGTCGCGGCGGGCAAGCGGGCCGGTGCGGTACCCGCCGACGTGACCGTCGAGCAGGCCGCCCCGCAGCTCGACGGTGAACAGCTCCGGCAGGCGCTGGCCACCCGCAACGCCCTCTCCGAGGCGGTCGACACGTACGACGTGACGGTCAACCCGCGCTACCGTCCGCTGCAGTTCCCGGTGCTCAGCTTCGCCGGCCAGGCGGTGGCGGTGGGTGTGCCGCTGGGTGAGCCCGGTTCCGACGCGGTCACCGACGTCTCCACCCCGAGGCCGCCGCAGACCGGCCCGGCCGACAGCTGACCGTGCCTCGGATCGTCCTGCTGGTGACCTCACCCCGGTTGCCGGCCGGTCTGCTGACGGCGACCGCCTGGGACGTCGTACGCGCCGCACCGGTGCTCGCCGGAGCGGAGAGCGAGCTGACCACGGCCCTGCGGGTGGCGGGCGCCGATCTGCGGGTCCTCGACGGGCCGGCGGTGCCCGCGTTGCTGGAGGCGTCGGCGACGCACGAGACCGTGGTGTGGTTGGCCGGTCCGGCCGGCGACGAGTCGCTTGCCCGGGAGCTGGGGTTGCGGCTGGCCCGCGAGCCGGGGCTGGCGGAGCTGGAGCTGATGTACGGCTCGTGGGATCCGCCGGGTGCCCGGCTGCTCGACGCGGTCGCGGTGCTGGACCGGCTGCTCTCGCCGGGCGGCGATCCGTGGAAGCGGGCGCAGACCCATCAGAGTCTGGCCGGTTTCCTGCTGGAGGAGTGCTACGAGGCGTACGACGCGATCGGCGCCGGGGACACCGACGCGCTGCGCGAGGAACTGGGTGACGTGCTGCTCCAGGTGGTGCTGCACGCCCGGTTGGCCGAGGAACTGCCCGAGGGTGAGCGGTGGACCGTCGACGACGTGGCCGGTGGCCTGGTCGACAAGATGGTCCGGCGTAACCCGCACGTCTTCGCGGACGCCCAGGCGGGCAGCCTGGAGGAGATCACCGCGAGCTGGGAGCGGATCAAGCAGGCCGAAAAGTCCCGCGACTCGGTGCTCGACGGCATCGCGGTGAGTCAGCCCGCGCTGGCGCTGGCCGCCCAGATCCTGGAACGCGCCGCCCGAGCCGGGCTCGGTGTCGCGCTGCCGTCGCCGGACGCCCAGCCGGATGCCGAGGCCGCCCTGGGTGCCGCCCTGCTGACCGCCGTCGCCGAGGCCCGTGACGCCGGGCTGGACCCGGAGACCGCCCTGCGTCGCGTCACCCTCGCCCACGCCGAGGTCATCCGCGACACCGAGTCCCCCTCCCGCCCGAGCTGACGCACCGCCCGAGCTGGCGCATGGCCGGATCGTGGCAGTGTGGCTGGCGCTGCCCCGGCGTGTCGAACAGCCACGCTGCCACGCTTCCCCCAACCCCCACCCCCACCGGTGGCATGGTTTTGTGATCAAGAGGTTTGCGTCCGGCGGGCGGCCGTTCGCCGACGCAAACCTCTTGATCAACGAGAGCGGTGGGGGCGGGTGTGGGGTGGGCCACAGTGGGGACGGCGGCACTGGTTATTACTGGCGAGTAGCATTCGGGGGAAACGCCAGTGCTGGCTAGGAGGCTCAAGTGCCCCGTGAAGTTCGGGATGTCGTCTTCGTGGACGGCGTCCGCACCCCGTTCGGCAAGGCGGGTGGGATGTACGCCAACACCCGCGCCGACGACCTGGTGATCCGATGCATCCGCGAACTGCTGCGCCGCAACCCGCAGCTCCCCCCGGAACGGGTCGAGGAGGTGGCCATCGCCGCCACCACCCAGACCGGTGACCAGGGCCTGACCATCGGCCGTACCGCCGCGTTGCTGGCCGGCCTGCCCAAGACGGTGCCCGGCTTCGCCATCGACCGGATGTGCGCCGGTGCGATGACCGCGGTGACCACCGTCGCCAGCGGCATCGCCGTGGGCGCGTACGACGTCGCGATCGCCGGCGGTGTCGAGCACATGGGCCGCCACCCGATGGGCGAGGGCGTCGACCCGAACCCGCGCATCGTCGCGGAGAAGCTGGTCGACCCGTCCGCGCTGGTGATGGGCTCCACCGCGGAGAACCTGCACGACCGGGTCCCGCACATCACCAAGGAGCGCACCGACGCGTTCGCCCTCGCCTCGCAGCAGAAGACCGCGAAGGCGTACGCCGACGGCAAGTTGCAGGACGACCTGGTGTCGGTGGCGGTCCGCGATCCGGAGACCGGCTGGGGCCTGGCGACCGTGGACGAGGCGCCCCGGGACACCTCCCTGGAGAAGCTGGCCACGCTCAAGACCCCGTTCCGCCCGCACGGCAAGGTGACCGCGGGCAACGCGGCCGGGCTGAACGACGGCGCGACCGCCAGCCTGCTGGTCGCCGAGGACGTCGCCCGTGAGCTGGGCCTGCCGATCGCCATGCGGCTGGTGTCGTACGGCTTCGTCGGAGTCGAGCCCGAGGTGATGGGCGTGGGCCCGATCCCGTCGACCGAGAAGGCGCTGCGCATCGCCGGCCTGACCATCGACGACATCGGCCTGTTCGAGCTGAACGAGGCGTTCGCCGTGCAGGTGCTCGCCTTCCTCGACCACTTCGGCATCGCCGACGACGACCCCCGGGTCAACCAGTGGGGCGGCGCGATCGCCATCGGGCACCCGCTCGCCTCCTCCGGCGTACGGCTGATGACCCAGCTCGCCCGGCAGTTCGCCGAGCACCCGGAGGTCCGCTACGGCCTCACCGCGATGTGCATCGGCATCGGCATGGGCGGCACGGTCATCTGGGAGAACCCGCACCGGGAGGGTGGAGACAAATGAGCCTTGCGGCACCGAACGAGGTGGTCACCAGGGCGCTGCTGCGTCAGGTGAACGTGCCCGGGCTGGACCGCCCGGCCGCCCTGATCACCCTCGACAACGGATTCGACCACACCAAGCCGAACACCTTCGGCCCGGGCGGCCTCACCAGCCTGGACGAGGCGATCAGCGCCGCGCTGGCGGCCGATCCGGCGTTCATCGCGGTGACCGGCAAGCCGTACATCTTCTGTGTCGGCGCGGACATCACCAGTCTGCCGCTGCTGGCGGACCGGGCGCAGGCGCTGGAGATCGGCCGGTTGGGGCACCGGGTCTTCGCCCGGCTCAAGGACAGCCCGGTCCCGACCTTCGCCTTCGTCAACGGGGCGGCGATGGGCGGCGGCCTGGAGCTGGCCCTGCACTGCCACTACCGGACGCTCTCCGGCGGCGCGGCGGCGCTGGCCCTGCCCGAGGTGTCCCTCGGCCTGATCCCGGGTTGGGGCGGCACCCAGCTCCTGCCGAACCTGATCGGCATCCCGGCGGCCACCCAGGTGATCATCCAGAACCCGTTGATGCAGAACAAGATGCTCAAGCCGAAGCAGGCCGCCGAGCTGGGCATCGCCGACGTGCTGCTGGAGCCGGCCGACTTCCTGGAGCGGTCGCTGGAGTGGGCCGCCGGGGTGGTGCGCGGCGAGGTGACCGTCACCCGACCCGAGGTCGACAAGGACATGTGGGCGGGCGTGCTCTACTTCGCCCGCCAGACCCTGGACCAGCGGCTGCACGGCGCGGTCCCGTCCGCGTACCGGGCGTTGGACCTGCTGGAGACGGCGAAGGACGCCGACTTCGGCACCGGCACCGCCGCCGAGGACGAGGCCCTGGCCGACCTGGTCTTCTCCGAGGAGCTGCGCAGCGGCCTGTACGCCTTCGACCTGGTGCAGCGGCGGGCCAAGCGACCGGCCGGCGCGCCGGACAAGGGGCTGGCCCGTCCGGTGACCAAGGTCGGCATCGTCGGCGCGGGACTGATGGCCGGTCAGTTGGCGCTGCTGTTCGCCCGCCGTCTCCAGGTGCCGGTGGTGCTCACCGACCTCGACCAGGCTCGGGTGGACAAGGGCGTCGGCTACGTGCACACCCAGATCGAGAAGGCCGTCAGCAAGGGCCGGATGGACAAGGGCACCGCCGCCAAGCTGTACGGCCTGGTCAGCGGCACGGTCGACAAGAGCGCGTTCGCGGACGCCGACTTCGTCATCGAGGCCGTCTTCGAGGACCTCTCCGTCAAGAAGCAGGTCTGGGCCGAGCTGGAGAAGATCGTCCCGGCGGAGGCGGTGCTGGCGACGAACACCTCGTCGCTGTCGATCACGGCGATGGCCGAGGACCTGGAGCACCCGGAGCGGGTGGTCGGCTTCCACTTCTTCAACCCGGTCGCGGTGCTGCCGCTGCTGGAGATCGTCCGCGGCGAGCGGACCGACGACGCCACGCTGGCCACCGCCTTCGCGGTCGGCAAGCAGCTCAAGAAGTCGTCGGTGCTGGTGAAGGACGCCCCGGCGTTCGTGGTCAACCGGCTGCTCACCCGCTTCCTCGGCACCGTCTTCGCCGCCGTGGACGCGGGTACCCCGCTGGAGGTGGCGAACCGCGCGCTGGACCCGCTGGGCCTGCCGATGCGACCGCTGGCACTGCTCCAGCTCGTCGGCCCGGCCGTCGCCCACCACGTCGGCGGCACCCTGCACGCGGCCTTCCCGGACCGGTTCACGGTCAGCGAGAACCTGAAGCGGATCGCGGACTCCGGTCAGCCGATCGTGGTGGACGACGAGATCAACGCCGAGGTGGCGAAGCTGCTGGTGGTCGGCGACCAGCCGCTCACCGAGGAGCAGGTACGCCAGCAGGCGCTCGACGCGCTGGCCCAGGAGATCCGGCTGATGCTGGACGAGGGGGTCGTCGCCGAGGCGCAGGACATCGACCTGTGCATGATCCTCGGTGCCGGGTGGCCGTTCCACCTGGGCGGCGTCACGCCGTACCTGGACCGGACCGGCACCAGTGAGCAGGTCACCGGTCAGCGTTTCCTGCCGCAGGGAGTGGCCAGCCTGACCGGCTGAGCCGACCCGGGTCACGGTGGTCGCCCCGACCGGGGGTTGACCACCGTGACCGGCGGTCTGGGGCAGCGGCGCGTGCGGTCGCTGGCTACCCTTCCGGTTCCACCCTTCACCAGGAGCTGACCGCATGTCCCACCCGGACCAGCACCACTATCCGCCCGGCGGCGGCCCGCACCCGCAGGGCGGCGGCTACCCGCCGGCCGGGGCGTACCCGCAGGCCGGTGGCTACCCACCACCGCCGGGTGCGGGCAATCCGCCACAGTCGGGTGCCGGCTATCCCCCGCCTCCGCAGGCCGGCGGGTACCCCGCGCCCGGCCAGTCGTACGGCGCCTTCCCGCCGCCCCCACCGCCGAAGAAGTCCCACACCGGGAAGATCGTGCTGATCGTCCTCGCCGTGCTCATGGTGCTCTGCGTGGGCGGTGGCGCGGTCGTCTGGTTCGTGGTCCGGGACACCGTCGGCGAGGCGGTCGACGCCACCCGGACCCGGGTGGTGGCGCCGGAGACGCTGGCCGGCCGCCCGAAGGTCACCGAGCCGGAGTTGCAGCAGCTCTCCGAGTCGATGGTCCGGCAACTGAAGTCCTCGATCCAGAACGAGACGAGTGCGGTCGGCGCCTTCTACGGCAATCCGTCGCAGGAGAACCTCGTGATGATCGTGGCCGTCTCCGGGTTGATGTCCGACCCGAAGAAGGAGCTCGACGAGGCGGTCCAGGCCATCTCGACCGAGCTGACGGTCAGCAACATGACGGCGGTCGAGCCGGGCCCGCTCGGTGGCGAGGCCCGCTGCGGCGACGGCCGGGCCGACGTGGCGCTGGGCATCTGCGTCTGGGCCGACCGGGGCAGCGTCGGCATGATCGTCATGTTCTTCTCCTCCCGCAACGACGCCGCGTCCGAGTTCCTCACCATCCGGGGCCAGGTCGAACAACGGTCCTGACGTACGCGCCGACGGCCGGGCGGGGTGGATCCCCGCCCGCGCCGGCCCGGTGAGGAGTCAGCCCTCCGTCGGGGAGTGCTCCGCGGCGCTGCGTTCCACGCAGAACTCGTTGCCCTCCGGGTCGGCCAGCACCACCCAGCCGGTGCCGTCCGGCCGGCGGCGGTCGGCGACCCGTGTGGCACCCAGGCCGATCAGGCGTTCCACCTCCTCGTCCCGGGTCCGGTCGGTCGGTTGGAGGTCCAGGTGGATGCGGTTCTTGGCGGTCTTGCCCTCGGGGATCCGCTGGAAGAGCATGCCACCGCCGGCCAGGTCCGGGCCGGACAACAGGGCGCACTCCTCGTCCCCCGGCCGGTCGTCCGGGTCGGGCCGCAGCCCGGTGACCTCGGCCCAGAAGGTCGCCATGGTGTACGGGTCGGCACAGTCGACGTCGATCCAACGTACTCGGGAAGCCATGACCCCAACCTCTCATCGGGATCAAGCGATTATTCGTGCCTCGGGTCAGCGCGTGCCCTGCTCCACGGTCGGCGCGGAGTCGGCCGCCGGCAGGTTCACCGTCACCTCCAGGCCGCCCCCGGGCTGCGCCACCGCCGCCACCGTGCCGCCGTGCGCGTCACAGACCGCCCGGACGATGGAGAGGCCGAGGCCCGACCCACGGGCGCCGGTCCGCTCCCGGCCGCCACGCCGGAACGGCTCGAACAGCCCCGGTACGTCGGCCGGGTCGACCTCGAATCCGGTGTTGCCCACCACCAGCCACGATCGCTGACCGTCGGAGCCGGTCCGCACCCAGAGCCGCCCGTGCAGGTGGTTGTAGCGGACCGCGTTCTCGATCAGGTTGCCGGCCAACCGGTCCAGCAGCCCGGGGTCGCCGACCACCGGTGCCGGCTGGAGCGAGGTCCGCACGTCCAGCTTGATCCGTTCCACCTCCCGGCGCACCGCGGAGAGCGCGTTGAGCGTGCCGGCGGCCAGGTCGCACTCGGTACGCCGGGCGAGCCGTCGGCCCGTCTGCGCCTCGCTGCGGGCCAGCACCAACAGGGCGTCGACCAGCCCGTTGGCGCGTTCGGAGGCGTCGCGCACCACGGTCGCCATCCGGCGGTACTCGGCCGCGTCCGCGTCGTCGTCGCTGAGCGTCACGTCGATCTCGGTACGCATCACCGCCAGCGGTGTCCGTAACTCGTGCGAGGCGTTGGCGACGAACCTCTTCTGCGACTCGAAGGCGGCACCTATCCGGTCCAGCATCGCGTCGAAGGTGTCGGCCAGCTCGGCCACCTCGTCGTCCGCCCCGGAGTAGCCGATCCGCTGGTGCAGCGTGGTCTCGCCGAGCCGCCGCGCGGTGGCGGTGACCTGGTGCAGTGGCCGCAGCGCCCGCCCCGCCACCGCGTACGCCCCGACCACGCCGACCGCCCCGACCGCCAGCAGCGCGGCCAGCCCCTTCGCCAGCAGCTCGCCGGAGGCCGCGCTGACCAGTTGCCGCTGCCACGCCCCGGCTTCCAGGGTGCTGCCGTCGGCCAGCACCACGGTGGTGCCGGGCAGCAGCTCGTCGGTGGGGCGCAGCGCGTCGCGCACCAGCAGCCAGGCCAGCAGCAGCAGGATCGCCCCGGCGCCGATCAGCAGGACGCCGTTGAGCAGGGTCAGCCGCAGCCGCAGGGTGGGCCGCAGCCGCAGCCGCGTGACCGGCCCGAGCCCCAAGGCGGGCGTCACGCCGACCCCTCGGCGGTGCGGTAGCCGGCCCCCACCACGGTCTCGATCAGCGACGGGTCGCCGAGCTTGCGGCGCAGGGTCATCACGGTGACCCGGACGATGGTGGTGAACGGGTCGGTGTTGGCGTCCCACACCCGTTCCAGCAGTTCCTCGCTGGAGACCACCGCGCCACGGGCCCTGAGCAGCTCGCAGAGCACCCCGAACTCCTTGTTGGTCAGCTCCACCGGCTGCCCGGCCCGGGTGGCGACCCGCCGCGCCGGGTCGACGACCAGGTCGGCCAGTTCCAGCACCGGCGGTGCCGCCGGGGTGGCCCGCCGGCCCAACGCCAGCACCCGGGCCACCAGTTCGTCGAAGGCGAACGGCTTGGGCAAGTAGTCGTCGGCGCCGAGTTGCAGGCCCTCGACCCGGTCGGCGACCGTGCCGCTGGCGGTGAGCATCAGCACCCGGGTCAGCGCGCCGGACGCGGCCAGCTCGGCGCAGATCTGGTCACCGTGCATGCCGGGCAGGTCACGGTCGAGCACCACCACGTCGTACCGGGTGACGAAGGCCATTTCGTGTCCGCTGTCGCCGTCGTACGCGACATCCACCGCCATGCCGCGTTTGCGTAGGCCGCGCGCGATCGCGTCAGCGAGGTTGCGCTCGTCCTCGACCACCAGTACCCGCATGTCACGCCCCTTTTCCGCCGGTGACCACCCGACAACCTAGCGCCGGCCGCCAAGTCGATGTGCCGCGCCGAGCGGTGTCACCCCGGAAGTCGCCAGACGCCGAAGTCGCCGTCCTGCCGGCGGCAGGCGACGAGGTCGTGGCGGGCCTGGCATTCGCCCCGCGCCCCGACCAGCACGTCGATCGGCCGGGCCCGGTCCTCGTCGGGGTGTAGTCGGGCCAGCACCACACCGACGTCGGGCACCGGTCGCACGGCGAGCAGTTGCGGCGCGTACTCGTAACGCTGGACCTGCTCCCACGAACCGTGGTCGACGAGCAGCGCCCCGGTCGTCATGTCGAAGGTAGCCAGCTCCATCGTCCCCTCGGCCCACCCGGACAGGACCAGCGCACGCCGCGCCCCCACCAGCAGGAGGTCGGCGATGTTCCGGTTGTCCCACCCGGCGGCGCCGGTGGCCGGGTCGAGGACCTGCACCCCGCCGCTGGCCGGAAAGGCGCAGAGCAGTGCGGCGCAGGCAGTGACGTGATAGATCGTCGGCACGGTGGTCTGCCAGAGCGGGACCAGCCCGTCGACCGCGTAGGCGGCGACGGTGTTCGAGTTGCGGACCACCGCCACCAGGTCGCCGACCACCCACGCCGACTGGTAACCGGCCGGGTCGTCGGCGGGCGGCGGCAGGCGGTGCCGGACCTCCCCGGTCTCCGGGTCACGCACCTCGACGCCGCCGTCGAGTGTGGAGACCACGATCGCGTCGACCACACCGTCGCGCAGCCGGTAGTCGACGGTGGACGCGGAGAGCGGAATGGACCACAGCTCACGGGCGCTCGGCAGCTCGATCATCCGTAGCGTGTTCGGCGCGCTCTCGCGATGGGTCCGCAGCAGTGCGCGGCGGGGGTCGTCGAACATCGCCACGCCCGGCTCGCGCCAGCGTTCCTGACCGGTACGCGCGTCGAGCAGCACGCTCTGGCTGCTCTCGGTCTCCTCGGCGGACATCGAGACCAGCACCCCGCCGCCGGCGACGGGCTGCGCCCGGAAGACCCGATGGCCGTACGCCAGTCGGGTCCGCCAGGACGGCGTGAGCGTCGGCGGCGCACCGGTAGCCTTCTCGGGATAGGGGAAGGCGAGCAGTTCGGGGTGGCCGTCGGTGACCTCGGTGCCCGGGATGACGGCGAAGATCTGGTCCGCCGCGAGGAGCAGGTTGGCACCGAGTGGCACCGGCACCGTCGCGTACACCCGGGGGGTCGGCGGCGCGGCTCCGGCCATCGACACCAGCACGACCACCGCGAGCAACGCGGCCCCCCAGCGGCGCGAACCGGCGACGATCCGGCGGCGTCTCGGCGGCTGGTAGGTCGGCTCGGTGAGGTCACCGAGGTCGATCACCGTCACGGTCGTCCTTCCTCCGGCGCGCCGACGCGGCCCTCACGGCCGTCGGCGGCCCCGGCGACCGCCTGTACGATGGCCCGTCGTGGCTGTGCCGGTGATTGATTCCTCGTTGAACCCTGCCCCCGAGACCGTCGAGGCGGAGTCAGCGACACGACCTCGCCGACGCGGGCCGACGCGCGTCGACGTGTTGGCCATCGGAGCCTACGTGCTGCTCGGTGTCCTCGTCTGCCTCTACTACTGGGTGGACGTGCAGAACCGCGTCTCGTCACATCTGCCCACCGACCACAGTTGGTTCGAGTGGTTGTTCTCGCACGGTGCGTACTCGGTGATGCACCTGGAGAACCCGCTCTTCAGCACCAGGCAGAACGCCCCCGACGGGGTGAACATGATGGCCAACACCTCGCTGCTCGGGGTGACCCTGCCGCTGGCCCCGCTCACCTGGCTGCTCGGCCCGCAGGTGGTGTACGCGCTCTACCTGGGCGGTGCGCTGGCGGCCACCGCCGCCACCTCGTACTGGATGCTCTCCCGGCACCTGGTGCGCTCCCGGGCCGCCGCCTTCGTCGGCGGCGCGTTCCTCGGCTTCGCCCCCGGCATCGTGCACCACGCCAACGGCCAACCGAACTTCGTCTCCAACTTCCTGCTGCCGCTGATCGTGGTGCGGGTGTTCCGGCTGACCGAGCCCGGCCGGTGGCGGCGCAACGGGCTGGTGCTGGGCCTGCTGGTGGCGTACCAGATCTTCATCAACGAGGAGATGCTGCTGCTCACGGCGCTGGCCTGCCTGGTCGTCGTGATCGCCTACGCGATCATGCGCCCGCGTACGGCGCGGGCCCGCGCCGGTACGTTCGGTGCCGGGCTGGGCTTCGGTGGTGGCGTCGCCCTGCTGCTCACCGCCTACCCGATCTGGTACCAGTTCAACGGCCCGCAGTCCTACCGGGGCCTGCAGGGCGGGGTGTTCCACAGTTGGGGCGAGGACATCGTCGCCTTCGTCACCTTCCCGCGCGACACCATCGCCGGCAACGAGGCGGTGGAGGCAACCATCGGGATGACCGAGCAGAACACCTGGTTCGGCTGGCCGATGGTGCTGTTCACGGTGGTGGCGCTGGCGCTGCTGGTGCGCCGGTCGCTGGTGGCCCGGATCATCGCCGTGCTGGTGGTGCTCTTCTCGGTGGCCTCGCTCGGACCGGAGATCCGGTTCAACGGCGAACTCACCGGCATCGCCGGCCCGTGGTCGTACATCTCGGAGGACGTACCGCTGGTCGAGATGATGATGCCGACGCGGCTGACGCTGGTCACCACCGCCGCGCTCGGTGTCCTGCTCGCCCTGGCCTGGGACGCGGTGGCCGGCAACCGCCGGTCTCCGGTGCCGGCACCGCGCTCCGGCGAACCCGTGCCCTGGC
>NZ_SISL01000310.1:0-6994 GCF_004307965.1 Verrucosispora sp. SN26_14.1
GCCGGGGGGTGGGACGTAGCGCGGGCGGGGAAAGGGGTGTGGGGGTGAGACGTGGGAGAGAGTGCGGAGCGCTGGGGAGGACGCAGTGGGGACGGCGGAGCGGCCGGAGACCTTTGGGTCTCCGGCCGCCCGTGTGCGCGTACGTGGGCTACTGCTTGAGCATGTTGTCCAGCAGCAGCGCGCAGCGGATCACGCCGAGGTGGCTGTACGCCTGGGGGTGGTTGCCCAGGCCACGCTCGGCGAGCGGGTCGTACTGCTCGGGGAGCAGTCCGGTCGGGCCCGCCGTGTCGATCATCTGGAGGAACAGTTCCTCGGCGTCGGTACGCCGACCGGTGCGCAGGTACGCCTCGATCAGCCAGGACGTGCAGATGTGGAAGCCGCCCTCCCGTCCGGGCAGGCCGTCGTCCCAGTGGTAGCGGTAGACGACCGGGCCGCTGCGCAGGTCCGCCTCGATCTTGAGCACGGTGGAGAGGAAGCGCGGGTCGTCGCCGGGCAGCAGCCCGGACAGGCCGATCCACAGCGACGAGGCGTCCATGTCCTCGTCGCCGTACGCGACGCTGTACGCCTCGGCCTGCTCGTGCCAGCCGTGTTCGAGGACGTTGGCGCCGATCCGGTCGCGCAGTTCCACCCACTCGGCGCGGTCCTCGCCGCCGTGCTGGCGGGTGACGTGCAGTGCCCGGTCGACGGTCATCCAGCACATCACCTTCGAGAAGATGTGGTGGCGGGGAGGCAGACGCGCCTCCCAGATGCCGTGATCGGGCTCGTGCCAGCGGCGACGGACCGCCTCGACCATGTTCTCCAGGACCCGCCACTCCTCGGGGCGGACCGATCCTCGGGCGTCGGCGGTGGCGGCGATCAGGTCGGCGATCGGGCCGAACACGTCGAGCTGGAGCTGGTGGTTGGCGAGGTTGCCGACGCGTACGGGCCGGGAGCCGGCGTAGCCGGGCAGCGTGTCGATGACCGCTTCGGCGCCCAGTTCGTACCCGTCGACGGTGTAGAGCGGGTGCAGCCGCTCGGGGTGTCCGCCGGTGCGCTCGACGCATCCGTCCACCCAGCGCAGGAACGCCTCGGCTTCGGTGATCGAGCCGAGGTCGACCAGGGCGCGGGCCGTCATCGCGGCGTCGCGCAGCCAGCAGTAGCGGTAGTCCCAGTTGCGGACTCCGCCCAGTTCCTCGGGGAGCGAGGTGGTGGCGGCGGCGAGGATCGAGCCGGTCGCCTCGTGGCAGAGCCCGCGTAGCGTGAGCGCGCTGCGGGCGACCAGGTCCCGGGCCGTGGTGGGCAGGCGTAGCGAGGCGACCCAGTCCTTCCAGGGCCGTTCCGCGGCGGCCTGGCGTTCGTGGATCGGCAGCCGGTGGTGTTCCAGGCTGTGCGTGCCGAAGCGCAGCTCCAGCACGACCTGCCCGCCGAGCGCCGAGAGGTCGACCACCGCCTTGGCGGTCGAGTACCCGCCGTCGTTGCCGACCTCCCACTGCACGCCGGGGGAGTAGAGCGCGATGGGTTCGTTGGAACCGAGCACCAGCAGGCCGTCGCCGACCGGCTGGAGCTGGACCGCGACCTGCGCGAACTCGGGCCGGGGAGCGAACTCCACGCGGACCCGACCGGTGCCGGCCAGCACCCGGATCAGGGTGGAGTCACCGGAGATGATCGCGGGACCGTCCGGTGTGGCCTTCGGGTCGGGCTTGTCGAGCCAGTCGGTGACGGTCAGCCCGGACCAGCGGGTCTCCACGGTCATGGTGCCGGACCGGTAGCGCTGGCCGAGCGGGATGCCGCCGCGTTCGGGGGCGACGCTGAAGTGACCGGCCGGGCTGCCGCCGACCAGGTCGGCGAAGATGGCCGCCGAGTCGGGCTTGGGGTTGCACAGCCAGGAGACCTTGGCGTCCGGCGTGAGCAGGGCGACGGTACGCCCGTTGGCAAGCATCGAGTGCCGCTCGATCGGCACCGCGCGCTCGCCGAACAGCCAGTGCCGTCGGGTCTCCAGGAGCAGTCCGAGCGCGCGGGCGGCCTCGATCGGCTCGTCCACCCGGTAGCCGGCCTTGGTCTCGCCGGGCCCGATCTTGATGCCGACGTCGGGGCCGTGCAGGTTGCCGAAGGCGTTCTCGTCGGTGATGTCGTCACCGATGAAGAGCACCGCGCTGGCGGAGAGCTGGGTGCGGAGCTGGTCGACCGCGGTGCCCTTGTGGGTGGCCACCACGGACAGCTCGATCACCTCCTTGCCCTGGGTGACCGTCACGTCCGGCCAGGTGGCGGGACCGTTGCGGACCGCCTCGATGGCCGCGCCGGCGATCTCGGGGGCCACCCCACGGGTGTGCACCGCGACGCTCGCCGGTTTGCGCTCCAGGCGTACGCCCGGGTGGGTCGCGGCGATCTCGCGCAGCGCGTCCCGCAGCCGGGTGCGGACCGCGATCAGCTCGGGGGAGAGCCGCTCGACGAACCCGATGTCGAACTCGGAGCCGTGGCTGCCGACCAGATGGACCTCGCTGGGCAGCCGGGAGAGCGCGGCCAGGTCGCGCAGCGCGCGACCGGAGACGACGGCCACGGTGGTCTGCGGCAGCGCGGCCAGGGCACGCACCGCCGCCACCGACTCCGGCAGCGGTACGGCCTTGCTCGGATCCTCCACGATGGGGGCGAGCGTGCCGTCGTAGTCGCAGGCGACGAGGAGCTGGGGGACCCGGGCGATCCGGCCGATGGCGGACCGGAGCTCCGGGTCCATGGTGCCCGCCGCCGGGGTGATGATCTCGTTTGAGCCGGCGTTCACGCCGCCTCCATGTCAGGCACACCTAGTTCGGTGAGGAAGGACTTCGCCCAGTGCCCCACGTCGTGGGTGCGCAGATGGCGTTGCATAGTCCGCATACGGCGACGAGCCTCCGGCTTCTCCACATGCACGGCCCGTAGCAGAGCGTCCTTGACCGCGTCGGGGTCGTGCGGGTTGCACAGGAACGCCTGACGCAGCTCGGTGGCTGCGCCGGCGAACTCACTGAGTACGAGCGCGCCCCCGTGGTCCGCCCTCGACGCGACATACTCCTTGGCCACGAGGTTCATTCCGTCTCGCAGTGGAGTCACCATCATCACGTCAGCGGCGGCGTACATCGCAGCCAGTTCGGTCCGACTGTACGACTGATGCAGATAATGCACCGCAGGCACACCGACCCGCCCAAATTCGCCATTAATCCGACCAACCTCGCGCTCGACCTTGACGCGAAGTGCCTGGTAGTGCTCGACCCGTTCGCGGCTCGGCGTGGCGACCTGCACCATAACGGCGTCGGGGACTGTCAACTTTCCGTCAGCGAGCAGTTCGCGGAAGGCCTTGAGTCGCAGTTCGATGCCCTTGGTGTAGTCGAGCCGGTCCACGCCGAGGATGATCGTCTTGGGATTGCCCAGCTCCTCGCGGATCTCCTTGGCCCGGGCCTGGATCGCCGAGTCGGCGGCCAGCCGCTCCATCTCCTTGGTGTCGATGGAGATGGGGAACGCGCCGGCCTTGACCTGCCGACCGTCCACCTGGATCATCTGGCCCTCGTACCGCAGGCCGAGCAGGTGGCGGGCGAGCCGGACGAAGTTCTGCGCGGCCAGCCGCTGCTGGAACCCGACCAGGTCGGCGCCGAGGAGTCCGCGCAGGATCTCGGTGCGGAACGGCATCTGCATGAACAGCTCGATCGGCGGGAACGGGATGTGCAGGAAGAACCCGATCCGTAGGTCCGGCCGGAGTTCCCGGAGCATGGCCGGCACCAGCTGGAGCTGGTAATCCTGCACCCACACCGTCGCGCCCTCGGCCGCGACCTCCGCCGCGGCCTCCGCGAAGCGCGCGTTCACCAGGCGGTACGCCTCACGCCAGCGCCGCTTGTAGGCGGGCGTCTCGACGGCGTCGTGATAGAGCGGCCAGATGGTGGCGTTGGACTGGCCCTCGTAGTACCGCTCCAACTCCTCGGCGCTCAACGGCACCGGGTGCAGGCGGATGCCCTCCAGGTCGAACGGTTCGGGGGCCGCGCCGGTGCCGCCGGCCCAGCCGACCCAGGTGCCCTGATGCTCGGCGAGGACGGGGTGCAGTGCGGTGACCAGCCCGCCTGGGCTGCGTCGCCACTGTCGGCCCTCAGGTGTGCTCACCTCGTCGACCGGCAGTCGATTCGCCACTACGACAAAGGAGCTACGGACGGTCACGATCGGCCACCTCCGGGTGCTGACGGGTCCACCGCGATGAGCGTACTGAGCGTAGCTGCGGCGTCTGTTCCCCCGTGCCGGAGTCACCTACCCTTCCCAGACTCCGTCAACCGTGAACGTGATCATGGTGACACGGCCCGCCGCCTGCCCCGACGGCCTGGGCTGCCGCGTGTCGGGCCGGTGGCCTACCCGATGGCGTCGGGCGGGGCGATGTGGGCGCGGGGCGGCGTACCTGTCAGGATTGACGATGGCGTGCGCGTGGCCGGCTTCCGGCCGGCGGCGGGCGGTCAACCGGCCCGCACCCGCACCACACGACATTCGGCGATCACCACCGACGGAGGGTAGCCCGTACCGTGGCCCAGTACATCTACGTCCTGGAAAAGGCGCGCAAGGCGCACGGCGACAAGGTCGTGCTCGACAACGTGACGCTGAGCTTCCTGCCGGGGGCCAAGATCGGTGTGGTCGGCCCGAACGGCGCCGGTAAGTCCAGCCTCCTCAAGATCATGGCAGGGCTGGACCGGCCGAGCAACGGCGAGGCCCGGCTGATGCCCGGCCACACCGTCGGGCTGCTGGCCCAGGAGCCGCCGCTCAACGACGCGAAGACCGTCCTCGGCAACATCGAGGAGGCGGTCGCGGACACCAAGGCCAGGCTGGAGCGGTTCAACAAGATCGCCGAGCAGATGGCGACCGACTACTCCGACGAGCTGATGGAGGAGATGGGCCGGCTCCAGGAGGAGCTGGACCACGCCGACGCCTGGGACATCGACTCCAAGCTCGAACTCGCCATGGACGCGCTGCGTTGCCCGCCGCCGGACGCCGACGTCACCACGCTCTCCGGTGGTGAGCGCCGCCGGGTCGCGCTCTGCAAGCTGCTGCTGGAGGCCCCCGACCTGCTGCTGCTCGACGAGCCCACCAACCACCTGGACGCGGAGAGCGTGCAGTGGCTGGAGCAGCACCTGGCCAAGTACGCCGGCACCGTGCTGGCGATCACCCACGACCGGTACTTCCTGGACAACGTGGCCGGCTGGATCCTGGAGCTGGACCGTGGCCGGGCCGTCGGCTACGAGGGCAACTACTCCACGTACCTGGAGAAGAAGGCCGCCCGGCTCGCCGTCGAGGGACGCCGCGACGCCAAGATGAAGAAGCGCCTCACGGAGGAGCTGGAGTGGGTCCGCTCCAACGCCAAGGCGCGGCAGACCAAGTCCAAGGCCCGGCTCGACCGGTACGACGAGATGGCCGCCGAGGCGGAGAAGACCCGCAAGCTGGACTTCGAGGAGATCCAGATCCCGCCGGGGCCGCGTCTGGGCAACACCGTCATCGAGGCGCACAACCTGACCAAGGGCTTCGGCGACCGGGTACTCATCGACAACCTGTCGTTCTCGCTGCCGCGCAACGGCATCGTCGGCATCATCGGCCCGAACGGCGTCGGCAAGACCACGCTGTTCAAGACCATCGTCGGGCTGGAGCAGCCGACCGACGGCTCGGTCAAGGTCGGCGAGACCGTCTCGCTGTCGTACGTCGACCAGAACCGGCAGGGCCTGGCCGGTGACAAGTCGGTCTGGGAGGTCGTCTCCGACGGGCTGGACCACCTCATGGTGGGCAAGGTCGAGATGCCGTCCCGGGCGTACATCGCCGCGTTCGGCTTCAAGGGGCCGGACCAGCAGAAGCCGACCAAGGTGCTCTCCGGCGGCGAGCGTAACCGGCTCAACCTGGCGCTCACGCTGAAGATCGGCGGGAACGTGATCCTGCTCGACGAGCCGACCAACGACCTGGACGTGGAGACGCTCTCCAGCCTGGAGAACGCGCTGCTGGAGTTCCCCGGCTGCGCCGTGGTGATCTCCCACGACCGGATGTTCCTGGACCGGGTCGCCACGCACATCCTCGCCTGGGAGGGCGACGACGAGAACCCGGCCAAGTGGTTCTGGTTCGAGGGCAACTTCGAGGCGTACGAGAAGAACAAGATCGACCGGCTCGGCGCCGAGGCGGCCCGGCCGCACCGGGTGACCTACCGCAAGCTGACCCGCGACTGATCGGGGCGGATCGTCGTGGCTGACCGGTTCGTCTACCACTGCACCCTGCGTTGGTCCGACCAGGACGCGTACGGTCACGTCAACAACGCCCGCTTCCTCACGCTCTATGAGGAGGCGCGGGTGGCGTTGATGTTCGCCGGTGCCCAGGCCCAGGGGATCGACTCGTTCACCAACGGCGTCGTGATCCGCCGGCACGAGATCGACTATCTGCGCCCGGTCGACTTCGCCCTGCACCGCGCCACCGCCGATGGTGCGCCCACGGTGCGGATCGACCTCTGGGTGGAGCAGATCCGCGCGGCCTCCTTCACCATCGGCTACGAGATGTACGACGGGGACCTGCTGGTCAGCCGGGCGCGCTCGGTCCTGGTGCCGTTCGACCTGGCCCAGCAGGCGGCCCGTCGGCTGACCGAGCAGGAACGGGCCTTCCTGCTCGGGTACGCCCTCGACGGCGGGACACCGTGACCGGATCGCGGGGCGACGCCGACGGTCACGGGATCGTCGACGTCGCCGACGCGGGGGCCTTCCTGTCCCGGCTGGTCCGGTTCGAGAGCACCGCCCTGGTCCGGTTGCGGCCGGCCGGTGCACCGGGCCGTACCGCCCTCTGGGCCCGGCTGCCGTGGGGCGTCCTGGCGGCGCGCACGGTGGCCGGCGCGGGTGCCGGAGACGTCACGGTGGCCGCCGGGAGTCTGCTGGCCGAACTGGCGGCCGGTGGGAGCGCGTTGCCCACGCGACAGGACGCGCAGTGGCGCTGGGCGTTGCCACCGGCCGGGAGCCGGTGGGTGGAGACGCTGCCGGGCGGGGAACTGCGCCGA
>NZ_SISL01000311.1:0-6974 GCF_004307965.1 Verrucosispora sp. SN26_14.1
GCACGCGGCGCCCCGCCGCGACCCGGCCCGCGAGGGCGTCGTGGTTCGGCCCGACCAGGGGGAGGAGCGTGCCGTCGTGATCTTCAGAGCGGTCCGGGACGGGTGTCCCTACCCGCAACACAATCTGACCCTCAAGCAGTGGGCGGAGATCCCGCCCCGGCCGCTGCGGCTGGATCAGCTCATCACCACCAAACGGGAGTTGGCGCTGGACAAGCTGCTCGCCGAGGACTCCACCTTCTACGGTGACCTGTTCCCGCACGTGGTGCAGTGGAACGGCGGCCTCTACCTGGAGGACGGCCTGCACCGCGCGTTGCGTGCCGCCCTGCAACAGCGCAACCAGATCCACGCCCGGGTGTTCGTCCTCGCCGAAGCGATCGAGTGACCCGACACCTCCTGCTGAGCCTTCGTTAGGGTGTGGGCGTGGACCTGCTGGACCTGGACTCGTCGCTGACCGAGGAGGAGCGGCAGATCCGCGCCGTCGTGCGCAGGGTGGTGGACGAGCGGGTACGCCCGCACGTCGCCGGCTGGTACGAGGCCGGTGAGGTGCCCGCCCGCGATCTGGCCCGCGAGTTCGGCGCCCTCGGTCTGCTCGGCATGCACCTGACCGGGTACGGCTGCGCCGGCTCCACGGCCGTCGCGTACGGGCTGGCCTGCCTGGAGTTGGAGGCCGGCGACTCCGGCGTCCGCTCCCTGGTCTCGGTGCAGGGATCGCTGGCCATGTACGCCATCTGGCGCTACGGCAGCGAGGAGCAGAAGCAGCGCTGGCTGCCCGCGATGGCGACCGGCGAGGCGATCGGCTGTTTCGGGCTGACCGAGCCGGACCATGGCTCCGACCCGGGGTCGATGGCCACCCGGGCCCGCCGCGACGGCGACGACTGGATCCTCCACGGCACCAAGATGTGGATCACCAACGCCCCGATCGCCGACGTCGCGGTGATCTGGGCGCGCACCGACGACGGCGTGCGCGGTTTCGCCGTACCCATGGACACGCCAGGGGTCACGGCGCGCGAGATCGGCCGGAAGATGTCCCTGCGCGCCTCGGTGACCGGGGAGATCGCGCTCGACGACGTCCGGCTGCCGGCGGACGCCCGGCTGCCCGAGGCCATGGGGTTGAAGGCGCCGCTGGGCTGTCTGACCGAGGCCCGGCACGGCATCGTCTGGGGTGCGCTCGGCGCGGCCCGGGACTGCCTGGAGACCGCCCTCACGTACGCGACCACCCGCACCCAGTTCGGTCGCCCGCTGGCCGGTTTCCAGCTCACCCAGGCCAAGCTCGCCGACATGGCGGTCGAGTGGCACAAGGGCTACCTGCTGGCGCTGCACCTCGGCCGGCTCGCCGACGCCGGTCGGTTGCGTCCCGAGCAGGTCAGCGTGGGCAAACTCAACAACGTCCGCGAGGCGCTGGCCATCGCCCGCCAGTGCCGGACCATCCTCGGTGCCAACGGCGTCTCCGGCGACTATCCCGTCATGCGGCACGCCAACAACCTGGAGAGCGTCCTGACGTACGAGGGCACCTCCGAGATCCACCAACTGGTGATCGGGCAGCGGCTCACCGGCGTTTCCGCGTTCACCTGATCATTCACGCTTCTGACCTGCGGAAACACACGTTCGGGCGACTCGACGAGCGGCTGTCGTACCGGGGGCTTACCGTCATCACAGACAACGCGTCTGACAAGGACGGTGAGGGCGATGGCACGCGACAGCGACATCAACGAGCCCACCAGCACGTTTGCCGACCACCAGCCCGAGGAGGAGAGCACGGGCCGGCCGGATGCCCCGCCCGTGCCACCGGGCGGCGGGGGTGGTGCCGCGCGGGCCCTGCTCTGGGTGCTCGGCGCCGCGGCGATGGCGGTGGTGGTGCTGCTCGGCGTCCAGACCACCGGGCTCCTGCCGGAGTTCCGCAACCCGTTCAGCAAGGAGCAGACCGACCGCACCCAGCCGGCGCTACTGGAGTCGATGCAGGACCTCAGCCGCTACGTCGCCGCCGAGGGCAACTTCCAGGTGGTGGTCGACCTGGAGAACGACCGGCGCAACGTGCCGGACTGGCTACTCAACCAGCGCACGCTGTTCGTCGGGTCGGGCAGCGTCGAGGCGTACGTCGACTTCGGCACCCTCGGCGAAGGCGCGATCGTGCAGTCCGCTGACGGCAAGTCCGTCGAGGTCAAACTGCCCGCCCCGCAGCTCGCCAAGACCAACCTCGACCTCGACAAGAGTTACGTCTTCGCGGAGGAGCGCGGGCTGCTCAACCGCGTCGGCGACCTGATCGGCGGCGACCCGAACCGGCAGCAGCAGGTCTATCAGCTCGCCGAGGACCGGATCACCGCCGCCGCCCGGGACAGCGGCCTGAACGCCCGTGCCGAGGAGAACACCCGCAAGATGTTGACCGGCCTGCTCGGGTCGCTCGGCTTCGAGCAGGTCACCATCACCTACACCGCTCCCTGACCCCCCGCACTTGCCCCGCCCCGCCGGCCGTCGTCTAGACCTGTTGGCGGGGCGGTCGGTCGTCCCCTCCAACCCCTTCCGACGGGAGGGGGCGAGGCAGCAATTTCATGGTTGTTGCTGCCTCGCGGGTGGTGTGAGGCAGCACTATCCATGAAGTTGCGTGGACAGGGCCCGGGGCCGCCCCGCCGGCGACCGGGTCGGACGGGGCGTCGCGGACGGGGCGGGACCGATCAGTGGCCTGCGGCCCAGTGGCCCGGGACTCGGCGGCCTGGGACTCGGTGGTCTGCGGTTCAGCGTGGCCTGCGGTTCAGTGTGGTCTGCGGTTCAGTGGCCTGCGACGAGGTAACGGTCCTCGTTGGGCATGATGATCCAGAGTGCCAGGTAGATGACGACCTGAGTGCCGGGCAGCAGCAGCGACAGCAGGAACAACAGCCGGATCATTCCGGCGGAGGTGCCGAAGCGTTGGGCCAGGCCCGCGCAGACTCCGGCGAACATGCGCCCCTGCCGGGGCCGGACCAGTTTGCGACTCATGGTGGTACTTCCCCTCTGCGGCGATCCGCCGCTCCATGTCATCAACGCTAGGAGCGGATGACCCCCGCGCCCTCGCCCGCGAGAACGAACCTCACCGCGCCCACCCGTAGGTACTTACCCGCGACCGCACCGGCCACCCCTCCCCGAGCAAACCCCGACCCCCGCGTCGATCAAGGACCCGTGGCGAGGCTGCCGCCGTGGTGCGTCCCGTCGTGGTGCGGCCTGTCGATCAAGGACCCGTGGCGAGGGTTCGTCGATCAAGGAGTTGCGGTAGGCGCGAAAGGTGCAAACCAGCCCGGAACCTCGACCACAAGTCCATGATCGTCGGGCCGGGCCGGGCCGGGCCGGGCCGGGCCGGGGAGGGTCGGGCGGTGGGGTGCGGGGTGGGGTGGGGGGAAGGCGGTGGGGGTACGGTCGGTGGGTTGGGCGCTCTTACCAGGGCGTTTGGCGGGCCGCGTCCGGATGGGGGCGGCCACCTCTTTCGGCGGGCCGCTGACCGGTGACCCCGGGGCAGGGCGAGGAAGTGCAGTCATGATCAGTGTGTTCGACCTTTTCAGCGTGGGCATCGGGCCGTCCAGCTCGCACACGGTGGGACCGATGCGGGCGGCGCGTACGTTCGTCGCGGGGCTCAAGGCCGATGGTCTGCTCGCGGACGTGGCCCGGGTACGGGCGGAGCTGTTCGGGTCTCTCGGTGCCACCGGGCACGGGCACGGCAGTGATCGGGCGGTGCTGCTCGGGTTGACCGGTGAGTCGCCGGAGACGGTGGACACCGACGGGGTCGACGCGCGGGTGGCGCGGATCCGGGAGCAGGGTCGGCTGGCGCTGCTCGACACGCACGAGATCGACTTCGAGTGGGACCGGGATCTCACGTTGCACCGGCGGCGGTCGTTGCCGTACCACCCGAACGGGATGGTCTTCGCGGCCTTCGACGCCGGTGGGGCCGAGGTCCGGACGCGGACCTACTACTCGGTCGGCGGCGGGTTCGTGGTGGACGAGGCGGCGGCCGGGGCGGATCGGATCAAGCCGGACGGTACGCCGGTGCGGTATCCCTTCCTGACCGGCGCGCAACTGCTCGGCGTGACCGCCTCGACGGGGCTGTCGATCAGCGAGGTGATGCTCGCGAACGAGGTGTCCTGGCGGGCCGAGGCGGACGTACGGGCCGGGCTGCTGGACATCTGGCGGGTGATGCGCGAGTGCGTGGAGCGCGGCTGTTCCCGGGACGGCACGCTGCCGGGCGGGTTGAAGGTGCGCCGCCGCGCGGCGGAGCTGCGCCGCAGCCTGGAGACCGACACGGTGGTGCCGGACGGGGATCCGCTGCACGTGATGGACTGGGTGACGCTGTTCGCGCTGGCGGTCAACGAGGAGAACGCGGCCGGCGGCCGGGTGGTGACGGCGCCGACCAACGGTGCGGCCGGGATCATCCCGGCGGTGCTGCACTACTACACGCGGTTCGTGCCGGGAGCCTCCGACGAGGGGGTGGTGCGGTTCCTGCTGACGGCCGGGGCGATCGGCGTGCTGTTCAAGGAGAACGCGTCGATCTCCGGGGCCGAGGTGGGCTGCCAGGGTGAGGTCGGTTCGGCGTGTTCGATGGCGGCGGCCGGGTTGGCTGAGGCGCTGGGCGGTACGCCGGCTCAGGTGGAAAACGCCGCCGAGATCGGCATGGAGCACAACCTCGGGTTGACCTGTGACCCGGTCGGGGGCCTGGTGCAGATACCGTGCATCGAGCGCAATGCGGTGGCTAGCATCAAGGCGATCACCGCCGCTCGGCTGGCGTTGCGCGGTGACGGGGTGCACGCCGTGTCGCTCGACAAGGTCATCAAGACCATGCGCGAGACCGGTGCCGACATGAAGGTCAAGTACAAGGAGACGGCGCGCGGCGGCCTCGCGGTCAACGTGATCGAGTGCTGAGCGCACGACCTTCACCGGCTGCTAACCTGTCGTCCGTTCAGCAGGCGGGAGACGGCGGTGACCTCTGGCGTGGGGGCGTTGTGGTCGCACCGCAATTCGCTGCGCATCCTGGTCCGGCGTGATCTCGCGGTCAAGTACCAGCAGTCCGTGCTGGGGTATCTCTGGTCGTTGATCGAGCCGCTGGGCATGGGGGCGATCTATTGGTTCGTCTTCGGCGTCCTCTACTCCCGGGACACCAACCGGCATCTCGGCGAGGCAGCCGGGTCGTACCCGCTGTTCCTGATCACCGGGATCTTCGCCTGGATGTGGACCAGCTCGGCCCTGAGCGAGGCGACCAACGCGCTGACCGGGCAGTCCCGGTTGATCACCACGATGAACGTGCCCCGGCAGGTCTTCCCGATCGGTCGGGTCACCGGGCGTTTCGCCGAGTACGCCGCCGGCCTGCCGATCCTCGGCGCCATCGCGATCTGGTACGCGGCCGACGGCAAGATCGACCCGGGGTGGTCGCTGCTCGCCCTGCCGTTGGCGGTGCTGGTGCAGGCCACCCTGCTGGTCGGGTTGGCGCTGCTGCTGTCGGCGGCGAACGTGCTGATGCGGGACGTGGAGCGGTTCATGCGTCTGGTCATCCGGGTGCTGTTCTACGCCACGCCGATCATCTATCCACTGAGCCTGGTCCGCGATTCCGGCCTGCCCGGTTGGCTCAAGCTGGGTTACGAGCTCAACCCGCTGGTCGGGATCTTCCAGCTCCACCACTCGGTGTGGTATCCGGACGAGTTCCCGGAGGCCCGGATGCTCGCCACCACCGTCGGCATCAGCCTGCTGGTCCTGGTGGTCGGCTGGTGGACGTTCCGTCGGCTCGAACCCGCCGTGCTCAAGGAACTCTGATGGCTGACGCGATCATCGAGGCGGAGGGTCTCGGCATCCGGTTCGTCCGCAACCGCCGTCGGCAGTTGCGGCTCCGCGAGCTGTTCATCCACCGGGGTACGCGTGGCGCCTCCGACGGCCGGTTCTGGCCGCTGCGGGACGTCTCCTTCTCGGTCGCGCCCGGCGAGACGCTCGGGGTGATCGGCCGCAACGGCACCGGCAAGAGCACCCTGCTGCGCCTGATCGCCGGGGTGTTGATCCCCGACGAGGGGCGGATCCGGGTCCGGGGCGACGTCGCGCCGCTGCTGGAGCTCTCCGCCGGTTTCTCCAACGACCTGACCGGCCGGGAGAACCTGTACCTGGTGGGCGGGCTGCACGGGCTGTCGTCGGGTTACCTGAAGCGGCACTTCGACGAGATCGTCTCGTTCGCCGGTGACCAGGTGGAACGGGCCATCGACACCTCGGTGCGGCACTACTCGTCCGGGATGAAGGTCCGGCTCGGGTTCGCGATCATCTCTCATCTGCCGCATCCCGTCCTGCTGATGGACGAGGTGACGGCGGTGGGCGACGCCGAGTTCCGCAAGAAGTGCTACACGACCATCGATCGTCTGCTCGGGGAGGGGCGCACTCTGGTGCTGGTCTCACACAACGAAAAGGACCTGACCCGGTTCTGTCGTCGGGGGCTCTTCCTCGACGGCGGCCGGTTGAGCGTCGACGGCACCATCGCCGAGGCGCTGGCCGCGTACCACGACGCGGTTCCCCGGTGACCCTCGCGATCGTGCTCGCCGCCGGTTCGTCGGCCGCGAGCCTGCCGACGGAGACGGTGCCGGGCGGCTCCCTGACGGACCGGCTGGCCGAGCAGTGGCGCCGGGCCGGGGTGGCCGACGTGCGGTTCGCCGCGTCCCTGGACGAGGTGGCGGACCTGGCTGCCACGGCGGGTGGCCCGGTGGTGCTCAGCGGTGTGGACCTGGTGGCGCACACCGCCGTACTGCGGCATCTGGTGACCAGCCCGGTCGGGCCGACCGTGGCGCTGGTGCTCACCGATCCGCCCACCGGCGGTCGGACGGCCGTTCGCGAGGAGCGCGGCCAGGTGGTCGACGCCGGTCCGGTCGATCGGCTCGACGGCGAGGCCACCGGCATCTTCGGGGGTGCGGTGCGGGTCGGTCGGGACGACGTACCGGCGCTGGTCTCCGCCGCCCGTGCGGCCGACGGCGACCGGCAGGCCGTGGGCC
>NZ_SISL01000312.1:0-6904 GCF_004307965.1 Verrucosispora sp. SN26_14.1
GTGCTCGGCCCGGCCGCCGTGCTGGGGGCCACCGCCCGCGAACCGGCCTCGGCCACCGAGGCGGTCGGTGCCGGCGCGAGTTATCTGGGCGTCGGTCCGTGCCGGGCCACCACCACCAAGGACGGGTTGCCGCCGGCGATCGGCGTCTCCGGGCTGCGGGCCGTGGCCGAGGCGGTCACCGTGCCGGTGTACGCCATCGGCGGGGTGACGGTGGCGGACGTGCCCGCGCTGCGCGCCGCCGGGGCGTACGGGGTGGCGGTGGTCGGTGTGCTCTCGGCCGCCGCCGATCCGGCTCGCGTCGCGGCGGAGCTGATCGGAGCGTTGACGTGTTAGCAGGGGACCCTTCCTCTACCGCAGGCGTTAGCAGGGGGCCCTTCCTTACACCCGACGTAGCTGTGGTGGGTGGGGGGCCGATCGGTCTGGCGATCGCCTGGCGCTGTGCGGCGCGCGGGTTGCGGGTGGTGGTGCACGATCCCGCGCCCGGCTCGGGTGCCTCGCACGTCGCCGCCGGGATGCTCGCGCCGGTGGCCGAGGCGTACTTCGGCGAGCAGGAACTGACCGCCCTGCTCACCGAGTCGGCCGCCCGCTGGCCGGCGTTCGCCGCCGAGCTGACCGAGGCGACCGGCGCCGACATCGGCTACCGCACCGAGGGCACGCTGATGGTCGGGCTCACCGCCGACGACCTCGCCGAGGCGCGTCGCCTCTGGGCGTACCAGCAGGGACTGGGGTTGCCGGTGACGCCGCTGCGCCCCTCGCAGCTGCGCGACCGCGAGCCGGCGCTGGCGGTCCGGGTCCGTGGTGGGGCGCTCGCCGCCACCGACCACCAGGTCGACCCGCGCCGACTGGTGCCGGCACTGCGACTCGCCGCCGAGCGGGCCGGTGCGACGGTGGTCCCGGAGCCGGTGCGGACACCGGCCGACGTCCGCGCCCGGGTGACCGTGATCGCCGCCGGCTGCGGCGCGGCCGCCCTCACCGGGTTGCCGGTCCGCCCGGTGAAGGGCCAGGTGCTGCGGCTGCGCGCGCCCGACGGCGGCCCGCCGGGCTTCCGGCACGTCATCCGGGGGTACGCCGACGGCGAGCACGTCTATCTGGTGCCCCGCGACGACGGTGAGGTGGTCGTCGGGGCGACCGTCGAGGAGCGCTCCGATCTGGCGGTCGGTGCCGGGGCGGTGCTGCGACTGCTGCGTGCCGCGACCGATCTGTTGCCGGAACTGGCCGAGTACGACCTGGTGGAGGCGATCGCCGGGCTGCGCCCCGGCACCCCGGACAACGCCCCGATCCTGGGTCCGTTGCCGGGCCGGCCGGACGTGCTGGTCGCCACCGGTCACCACCGGCACGGCATCGTGCTCACCCCGGTGACCGCCGACCTGATCACCGACCTGGTGACCGGGGCGACCGCCGACACCATCGGCAGCCCGTTCCGCCCCGAGCGCTTCGCCGCCGACGTCGGACCGGGTGACCGGTTCGGCGCGTTCGTCGCCGACGCCGGACCGGGCGAGGGCTTCGGCACGTCCGCTGCCCACGTCGGACCGGGGGAGGGCCTCGGCGCGTCCGGCGACGCCACCCGACCTGCGCAGTGAACGGAGGATGCCTGATGGAGTTGACGGTGAACGGTGTCGGACGCCATGTGTCGGACGAGGTCACGGTCGCCGAACTGGTCCGCGACGTGACCCCGCAGCCGCGCGGCGTCGCGGTGGCGGTCAACGGCGAGGTGGTGCCGCGTACCGACTGGCCGGCGACGGTGCTGCGGGGCGGCGACCGGGTCGAGGTGCTCAGCGCCGCCCAGGGCGGGTGAGCGGGATGGACCGCACACCGTCGACTGACGGGCACGAGGTGGACGCCGGCACGAAGGGCTTCGAGCTGGGCGGGGTCCGGTTCGGCTCCCGGCTGGTCCTGGGCACGGGCGGGGCCGCCAACCTGCACGTGCTGGAGCAGGCGATCCGTGCCTCCGGCACCGAGCTGGTCACGCTGGCCCTGCGCCGGGTGGACACCGTCGCGGTCGGCTCGGGCGGCCTGCTCGACCTGCTGGACCGCTGTGGCGTACGTCTGCTGCCGAACACGGCCGGCTGCTACACCGCAGGTGAGGCGGTGAAGGTGGCCCGGCTGGCCCGGGACGCGTTCGACACCGACTGGGTCAAACTGGAGGTGATCGGCGACGAGCGCACGCTGCTGCCCGACGGGGTGGAGCTGCTGCGCGCCGCCGAGGAACTGGTCGACGACGGGTTCACCGTGCTGCCGTACACGTCGGACGATCCGGTGCTGGCCCGGCGGCTGGCCGACGTGGGTTGCGCTGCGGTGATGCCGGCCGGCGCGCCGATCGGCTCCGGGCTGGGCGTCAACAACCCGCACCACATCCGGCTGATCCGTCAGGACGTGACGGTCCCGGTGATCCTCGACGCGGGCATCGGCACTGCCTCGGACGCGGCCCTGGCCATGGAGCTGGGCTGTGACGCGGTCCTGCTGGCCAGCGCCGTCACCCGGGCCGAGGACCCGGTCGCGATGGCCACCGCGATGCGGTACGCGATCGAGGCGGGCCGCCTCGCGTACGGCGCGGGACGTATTCCGCGTCGCTTCCACGCGCTCGCCTCCACGCCCGACGACGGTCGACCAGACCTGTGACCCGCCACGTCGCCGATCCTGGTGTTGACCCGCCCCTCCAGGAGACTCTTCGTACCAAGCTCCAGCTGGTCTCGGGTGTGGTGCTGTTGACGGATCGCCGGGCGGCGCGGGGGGACCTGCGCGATGTGGTGGCGCAGGCGGTCGCCGGGGGAGTGCGGTGCGTGGTGCTGCGCGAGAAGGACCTGCCGCGTGTCGAGCGCCTGGTGCTCGCCGCCGAGCTGCGACCGATCCTGGCCGAGGCGGGCGGCACCCTGATCGTCGCCGGCCCCGACCCGCTCCTGCCCGAGACCGAGCCCGCCCCGCGGATCCCCAGCACCTTCGGCGGGGCATTCGTCGCGCTCCACCTGCCGGCCGCCGGCCCGTACCCGCCACCCGTCGCCGACCTGGTCGGCCGCTCCTGCCACGACGAGGCGGAGCTGGACCGACTCACCACCGAGGACTACGTGACCCTGTCACCGGTCTTTCCCACCCGCAGCAAGCCCGGTCACGGCCCACCGCTGGGCCCCGACGGCCTGGCCGCCCTGGTGGGTCGCAGCCCCGTGCCCGTTCTCGCTCTGGGCGGCATCGAGACTCCCGCACAGGTCCGGGCCTGCGTGGAGGCCGGCGCCACCGGTGTGGCCGTGCAAGGCGCCATCATGCGCGCCCGAGACCCCCACCAGGTCGCCACCACCCTCACCATCGCCCACCACGAGCTTCTCCAGAAGCAGCCCCCAGCCCCCACCCCACCGACCCGTCCCGACGGGCAACGCCCACGACGGGCTGCGGCCGACCGTGCCCACTCCGGGCGGTCAGGCTTGATCCCTGCGTGGGCACGGTCGGCCGCAGCCCTGAACCGCAACCCAGAACAAGCAAGAACCAAGCCAAGAGGAGACACGTGACAACCCCGACCACCGTGCTCACCGTCGCCGGCTCGGACTCCGGTGCCGGTGCCGGCATCCAGGCCGACCTCAAGGTCTTCGCCGCGCTCGGTGCGTACGGCACGAGTGTGCTCACCGCAGTGACCGCGCAGAACACCCGGGGGGTGGACGCGGTCCTGCCGTTGCCGCCGCAGATGGTCAGCGACCAGTTGGACAGCGTGTTGTCCGACTTCGAGGTGCGCGCGGTCAAGACCGGGATGCTCGGTACGCCGGCGGTGGCGCAGGCGATCGCCGAGGCGGCGGCGGCCGGTCGGCTGCCGCAACTCGTGGTCGACCCGGTGCTGGTCGCCACCAGTGGACATCGTCTCGGCGTGGTGGAGGCGGTGGAGCGGCTGTTGCCGTACGCCCGGGTGGCGACGCCGAACAGCGCGGAGGCTGCCGCCCTCACCGGGGCGCCGGTGACCGGAGTGGCGGAGATGACGGCGGCGGCGCGGGCGCTGGCGGCGGGCGGAGCCGAGTGGGTGATCGTGACCGGCGGTGACGTGGACACCGGCGATGAGGCGGTGGACGTGCTGCACGGTCCGGACGGCACGACGGTGCTGCGGGCCCCACGGGTGCCGACCCGGCACACGCACGGCACCGGTTGTTCGTTCTCGGCGGCGACCGCCGTGCGGCTGGCACTGGGCGACCCGGTGCCGGCGGCGGTCGCCGCCGCCAAGGAGTACGTCACCCGCGCGCTGGCCGGTGCGCGGGACTGGGAGTTGGGCGCGGGACGCGGCCCGATGGACCACTTCGGCTGGTCCGCTTAGGCGAGGGAGGCTGTCATGCAGGCACGTCGCAAGGTCTATGTCGAGGGTTCGCGACCGGACGTCCGGGTGCCGTTCGCGGAGGTCGAGCTGACCGGGGACAACCCGCCGGTCCGGCTCTACGACACCGCCGGGCCGGGCTCGGACCCGGAGGTCGGTCTGCCGCCGTTGCGGGGACCGTGGATCGCCGAGCGGGGGGACGTCGCCCCGGTACGCGGTGCCGGAACCCCGTTGGGCGGGGCGGACGGCAACCGTCCCACGCAGCTCGCGTACGCGCGGGCCGGGGTCGTCACGCCCGAGATGGAGTTCGTGGCGATCCGGGAGGGGATGGCACCGGAGTTCGTCCGGGACGAGATCGCTGCCGGTCGGGCGGTGCTGCCGCTGAACATCAACCACCCGGAGTGCGAGCCGGCGATCATCGGCAAGGCGTTCCTGGTCAAGGTCAACGCCAACATCGGCACCTCGGCGGTGACCTCCTCGGTGGCCGAGGAGGTCGAGAAGTTGACCTGGGCCACCCGGTGGGGTGCGGACACCGTGATGGACCTGTCCACCGGCAAGCGCATCCACGAGACCCGCGAGTCGATCGTGCGCAACTCGCCGGTGCCGATCGGTACGGTGCCGATCTATCAGGCGCTGGAGAAGGTCGGCGGCGACCCGGTGAAGCTGACCTGGGAGGTGTTCCGGGAGACCGTGATCGAGCAGGCCGAGCAGGGCGTGGACTACATGACGGTGCACGCCGGGGTGCTGCTGCCGTACGTGCCGCTGGCGGTCAACCGGGTGACCGGCATCGTGTCGCGGGGCGGATCGATCATGGCGGCCTGGTGCCTGGCGCACCACGAGGAGAACTTCCTCTACACGAACTTCCGGGAGCTGTGCGAGATCCTGGCCCGCTACGACGTGACGTTCTCGCTCGGCGACGGGTTGCGGCCGGGCTCGATCGCGGACGCCAACGACGAGGCCCAGTTCGCCGAGCTGCGGACGCTTGGCGAGCTGACCCGGATCGCCTGGGAGTACGACGTGCAGGTGATGATCGAGGGACCGGGCCACGTGCCGATGCACAAGATCAAGGAGAACGTGGACCTCCAGCAGGAGTGGTGCCACGAGGCGCCGTTCTACACGCTCGGTCCACTGACCACCGACGTCGCGCCCGCGTACGACCACATCACCTCGGCCATCGGCGCGGCGATGATCGGCATGTTCGGCACCGCGATGCTCTGCTACGTCACGCCCAAGGAGCACCTGGGGCTGCCGGATCGTGACGACGTCAAGGCGGGGGTCATCGCGTACAAGATCGCGGCGCACGCGGCGGACCTGGCCAAGGGGCACCCGGGCGCGCAGGCCTGGGACGACGCGCTCTCCAAGGCGCGGTTCGAGTTCCGGTGGGAGGACCAGTTCAACCTCTCGCTCGACCCGGAGACGGCACGGTCGTACCACGACGCCACGCTGCCCGCCGAGCCGGCGAAGACCGCCCACTTCTGCTCGATGTGCGGGCCGAAGTTCTGCTCCATGAAGATCAGTCAGGACCTCAAGGAGTACGCCGCCCGGGGCATGCAGGACAAGTCCGAGGAGTTCCTCGCCTCCGGCGGGCGGGTGTACCTGCCGCTGGCCTGACGACCGTCCCGGCTACTCCCGGTGGTGCCGGCCGGTCGGCCGCAGTCGGCGGCGGGTCTCCTTCGGCAGCGGCTCGTCCTCGATCGACGGGCGGCCGAGTCCGGCCACCCAGTCCACGTACTCCTCGTCCTGCGCGGCGAGCGGTTCTTCCTGCTCCGCGGGCTCGGTCTCCGTGGGGCGGGGCCGGCTGCGCCGGAACAGTCCCCGGCGTCCCTTCTCCCGCTCGTGCTCCGGCGCGGCAGGCTCGGCACGGGGGACGGGCGGTTTGGTGAACGCGGCCGTCAGGTCGCGGGCGGCTGCCGCCGGGTCGGGCCCGGTGGTGGAGTCGACCCGGTCGGCGGCGTCGTCCGACGGTCCGTCGGTGCCCGATCCGGTCGGCGGCGCGGTCTCGTCGGCCGGGTCGGGGCGGCGGGCCGGTGCGAAGGCGTTCCAGGACTCCGTCGTGTTCAGGTCGGGCAACGGGAGCCGGTGTCGGGGCCAGGGTGCGGTCTCCGGCCCTTCCGCCGGACGGGCCGCCGGTGTCACCGCGCCGTCCGGCAGACCGCCGTCGGTCGGTACCCCGTCGTCGTGCGCCGACGCGGGATCGGCGCCCGGCGGCACGGGCACGGTGTCGGCGGAATCCGTACCGCCGCTCTGGTTCGGCCCGGCCCAGGGCGGCGGCGTGTACGCGCTCGGGCTCGGATCGTCGAACGGGCTCGACGACCGGGCCTGGTCGCCGGACCGGGTTGCCGGCACGGCCCGGTTCGGCGGCTCGGCGAGGGGACGTGGCGTGCGGGTACGCCCGGGTGCCCGGCCCGCCGTCGGGGTGAGGTCACCGCCGTCGCCGACCGGGTCGGGCCCGCCTGACGACGGCCCGTTGATCGCGCCGGTCATCGGCTGGTCCGGACGTTCGGGACCGCTCGGCAGCGGGTCCGTCGCCTGGACGGCGAGGGCCGGTGTGCCGAGAGTGTCCAGGTCGACGGCGGTGGGCCGGGTGGCGCCGGGGCCGGCGTCTGTCGATTATCCACATCT
>NZ_SISL01000313.1:0-6925 GCF_004307965.1 Verrucosispora sp. SN26_14.1
GGGTGGTGCACGCCGCCGGGCAGGCGCTCGCCGCCCACCTGCGCCCCGACGGCAGTTGGCCGTCCTTCCTGGCCGCCGGCTGGCTGAGTGCGGCTGTCCTGCACCGGCAGCAGTTGTTCTACGAATCGGCACGGATCAAGGCGTTGCTCGCCGAGCGGATGCCGGAGGCGTCTCCGGCCGACGCCGCCTGGCTCGCCTCGACCCTGCGCCGCGTCGAGGTCGACGAACAGGAGTGGACGGTGGTGGCGGCCCGTCGCCGGCTCACCGAGACGCAACGCACCGACGGCGGCTGGAGCAGCGACGACGGCCACCAGTTCGACGTGCACGCCACGCTTGCGGTGATCCGCGCCTTCCGCTGATCCGGCCGATGCCACCGTCTCCCGGTCGACGCCACCGGTCCGTGCGGTGCCACCAGGGCCGATCCGGGTGCCACCAGGGCCAGCCGTTGCCACCGGGATCGGGCGCCTGCCCATCAGCTCCGCAGGTGACCGTCCCCGGTGACCACGTACTTCGTGCTGGTCAGCTCCGGCAGGCCCATCGGGCCACGAGCGTGCAGCTTCTGGGTGGAGATGCCGATCTCGGCACCGAAGCCGAACTCGCCGCCGTCGGTGAACCGGGTCGACGCGTTCACCATCACGGCCGCCGCGTCCACCCGGGCCACGAACTCCCGGGCGGCCGACTGGGAGTCGGTGACGATCGCCTCGGTGTGGCCGCTGCCGTACCGCCGGATGTGCGCCAGCGCCGCGTCGAGCGAGTCGACCACGGCCACCGAGATGTCGGCCGAGAGGTACTCGGTGGCGAAGTCCTCGTCGGTGGCGGCCACCACCGCGTCCGAGTATGCCGCCGTCCGGGCGTCGCCGTGCACCGTCACCCCGGCCTCGGCGAACGCCGCCAGCATCGGAGGCAGTACGGCGTCCGCCACGTTCCGGTGCACCAGCAGCGACTCGGCGGTGTTGCAGGTGGACAGTCGCTGCGTCTTCGCGTTGAGCGTGATCGAGACGGCCTTGACCGGGTCGGCGGCGGCGTCCACGTAGACATGGCAGTTGCCCACCCCGGTCTCGATCACCGGCACCGTCGACTCCTCGACCACGGTGCGGATCAGTGACGCGCCGCCGCGCGGGATGAGCACGTCCACCAGCCCCCGGGCCCGCATCAGCTCCTTGACCGAGTCGCGTGAGGTGGCGTCGAGCAACTGCACCGTGTCGGCGGGCAGCCCGGCACCGTCGATGGCGTCCCGCAGCACCGTCACCAGCGCCGCGTTGGAGTGCGCGGCCGACGAGGAACCGCGCAGCAGCGCCGCGTTGCCCGACTTCAGGCAGATGCCGGCGGCGTCCACGGTCACGTTCGGCCGCGCCTCGTAGATGATCCCGACCACGCCGAACGGCACCCGGATCTGCCGTAGCTCCAGCCCGTTGGGCAGGGTCGAGCCGCGTACCACCTCACCCACCGGGTCGGGAAGCCCGGCCATCTGGCGCAGCGCGTCGGCGATGCCGGCCACCCGGGTCTCGCTGAGGGCGAGCCGGTCCAGCACGGCCGCGCTCAGCCCGGCCTCCCGCCCGGCCGCCAGGTCCGCCTCGTTCGCGGTGAGGATCTCCGGCGTACGCGCCACCAGCGCGTCGGCCATCGCGTGCAGCGCCGAGTCCTTGGCCGTACGTGTCGCCACGGCCAGCGCCTCCGCCGCCGTACGCGCCCGTCGGGCCTGCTCGCTCACGCTCATGACACGCTCCTTCGATGTAAGGAAGGGCCCCCTGTTAACGCCTCGTGCATAGGAAGGGCCCCCTGCAATCACTTCAAGCCGGCGGATCGTCCGCTCACAGCAACACCAGGTCGTCGCGGTGGACGACCTCCCGTTCGTACGCCGGACCGAGCGCTGCGGCAAGATCCGAGGTGGACCGCCCGAGTAGGCCGGGCAGCTCGACCGCGTCGTAGTTGACCAGTCCCCGGGCGACCGGCGCGCCGGAGGTGTCGACCAGGTCGACCGGGTCGCCGGCGGTGAACGCCCCGTCCACGGCGGTGATCCCGGCCGGCAGCAGCGACTTGCGGCGGCCCACCACCGCGGCGACCGCGCCGGGGTCGAGGTGCAGCCGTCCCCGGGGCGCGGTGGCGTGCGCCAGCCAGAACAGTCGCGCGGCCGGGCGGCTGACACTGGGATGGAAGAAGGTGCCGACCGGCTCACCGGCCAGCGCCGCGACCGCCTGCGGCGCGGAGGTCAGCACCACCGGGATGCCGAATCCGGTGGCGATCCGGGCCGCCTCGACCTTGGTCACCATGCCACCGGTGCCGACACCGGCCCGCCCGGCACCGCCGATGTCGACTCCGACCAGGTCCGACTCGTCGCGTACCTCGGCGATCCGGCGGGCACCGGGACGCGCCGGGTTGCCGGTCCAGAGTGCGTCGACGTCGGAGAGGAGCACCAGCAGGTCGGCGTCGACGAGCGCGGCCACCAGCGCGGCCAGCCGGTCGTTGTCGCCGAACCGGATCTCCTCGGTGGCGACCGTGTCGTTCTCGTTGACGATCGGCACCGCCCGCAGATCCAACAGCTTGCGCAGGGTGCGGTACGCGTTGCGGTAGTGCGCCCGGCGGGTCACGTCGTCAACGGTGAGCAGCACCTGTCCGACGGTCCGGTCGTGCCGGGCGAAGGCGGCAGCGTACCGCCTGATCAGCAGGCCCTGACCGACGCTCGCGGCGGCCTGCTGGGTGGCCAGGTCCCGTGGTCGCCGGGAGAGCCCGAGCGGGGCCAGGCCGGCGGCGATCGCGCCGGAGGAGACCAGCACGACCTCACGTCCGTCGGCCATCCGTGTCCCGAGGGCGTCGACCAACGCGTCCACCCGCCCGTCGTCCAGACCGCCGGTGGCGGTGGTCAACGAGGAGGAACCGATCTTGACAACGACCCGCCGGGCCGCCGTTACCGCGTCACGCACCCGCCTATTCTGCGTGGTCGGCGCGGTACGGCCCGGCGGCCTTCCCATAGTCTGGCCGCTTGTGACACCAGACGAGTACGTCGAGGCGGTGCTGGAGCTCGTCGACCGGATACCGCCGGGCCGGGTGATGTCGTACGGCGGGGTGGCCGACGCGCTCGCCGAGCGCTCCGGACGGGCGTCCGCCCGACTCATCGGATCGATCATGGCTCGGCACGGTGGGGCCGTCGGCTGGCACCGCGTGGTCAACGCCACGGGCACGATGCCACCCCGCCTCGCCGCCGAGGCGCGGGGGCGGTGGCTCAGCGAGGGTACGCCGCTGCGCGCGGGCCGGGTCGACATGCGGGCGGCGCAGTGGCAGCCCGGAGAGGGGATGTGACCCGCGCCATAACGTGAGTAACATTCGGCGCCATGAACGCGTCGCCGGGTGGAGCAGGGGCGGCCGGGTTGCCGCGCAAGGTGCACGCCGGGTACGCGCTCGGTTCGCTGGCCACGGGAGCCTTCGGCACCGTGCCGGGGCTGCTGCTGTTGCCGTACCTGACCGACACGCTCGGGGTGGCCGCCGGAGTGGCGGCCCTGCTGGTGCTCTTGCCGAAGGCGTGGGACGTGCTGGTCAACCCGGTCGCCGGGCGGATCTCCGACCGGACCCGGTCGAGGTGGGGTGCCCGCCGGCCGTACCTGCTCGTCGGTGGGTTGGCGTTGGCCGTGCTGTTCGGGTCGATCTTCGCCGCGCCGTTCGGCGCCGGACCGGCCGCCGGGGCGTACGTGGCGATCGCCTTCCTGGCGACAGCCACCGCGTTCGCCTTCTTCCAGGTGCCGTACGTGGCGATGCCGGCCGAGCTGACCGACGACTACGCCGAACGTACCCGGATGATGACCTGGCGGATCGCGGTGTTGGCGCTGGCCATCCTGGTCGCCGGCGCGGTGGCCCCGCTGGTCCGCGACGCCGCCGGCGGTGGCGTGCCGGGGCACCGCTGGATGGGCGTCTTCGTGGCCGCCCTGATCGCGGTCGGTGCCGTCGGCGCGTTCCTCGGCACCCGGTCGGCCCCGCAGGGCTCGGTCGGGGAGAGCGAGCCGAGCCTGCGTGCCCAGCTCACCGTCGCCGGTCGGAACCGGCCGTTCCGAGCGCTGCTGCTCTGCTTCGTGGTCCAGTCCGCCGGGGTGGCCACGATCCTCGCCGGGGTGCAGTACTTCGCCGACCAGATCCTGCGCGACCCGACGACCGGTCCGACCCTGCTGTTCCTCTGCTTCGTCGGACCGGCGCTGGTGGTGATGCCGCTGTGGTCGCGGGTGGGTGCCCGGCTGGGCAAACTGGCCGCGCTGGTGGCCGCGTCGCTGATCCTCTCCGTCGGTGGGCTGGCCCTGGTCGCCGCGCCGGTGCTGCCCGCCGTCGTGGTCTATCTGCTGGTGGCGGCGCTGGGCGTCGGGTACGCCGGTCAGCAGGTGTTCGCGCTGGCCATGCTTCCGGACTGCATCGCGTACGACACGGCTCGCACCGGCCGGCGGCAGGCGGGCGTCTTCACCGGCCTCTGGACGGCCGGCGAGACCTTCGGCCTGGCCCTCGGGCCGGGCGTCTTCGGTCTGGTGCTCGCGCTCACCGGCTACGTCTCCTCCACCACCGGCACCGCAGCGGTCCAGTCGGACACCGCCCGCCTGGGCGTCCTGCTCGGCTTCACCCTCCTCCCGGCCCTGCTGATCGGCCTGGCCACCCTCCTGCTCCGCCCCTACGACCTGACGCCCACCCTCCTGGCCACCCTCACCCCCCACGCCTCCCCCCTCCCCGGGGCTCCCGACGCCCCCCGTGTCTCCGGCGTCGATCATGGAGTTGTCGCCGGGACGAATGCCGTTAAAAGCCACGGAAAGGGCACCACCACTCCATGATCGACGAGAGCGGGTCGGCACTGCCGGCACACGGCGTACCGGCGGAACAGGTGTTGGCGGAGGTCCGCAGGCTGCGGGAGGCCGACCGGCCGACGCACGGCGGGCGACTGTTCGCGTACGTGTACGACGCGGCGGTCGCCGGGCTGGACGAGTTGGCGGCGGCGGCGTACGCCGAGAGCGCACACGTCAACGGGCTCGACCCGACCGCCTTCCCCTCGCTGCTGGCGATGGAGAACGCGCTGGTCGGCGCGGCGGCGCGGGTCCTCGGCGGTGGGCCCGGCACGAGCGCGCCGGAGGTGGTCGGCAGTGTCACCAGCGGCGGCACCGAGTCGCTGATCCTGGCCGTCAAGGCGGCCCGCGACGCCCGGCCCGAGATCACCGCACCCCGGATCGTGGTGCCGGCCAGTGCCCACGCCGCGTTCGCCAAGGCCGCCCACTACCTGCGGGTGGCGCTCGACACGGTGCCGGTCGACCCCGGCACGCTCCGCCCCTCGGTCGCCGACGTGGCCGCCGCGATCACGCCGGAGACCGTGCTAGTGGTCTGCTCCGCCCCCTCGTACGCGCACGGCGTGGTGGACCCGGTGGCAGAGATCGCCGAGACGGCCGCCGCCGCCGGGGTGCGCTGCCACGTGGACGCCTGCTTCGGCGGCTGGACCCTGCCCTACCTGCGTCGCCTCGGCACCGACCTGCCCGCGTTCGACTTCGCCGTCACCGGGGTCACCTCGATCTCGGTGGACCTGCACAAGTACGCCTACGCGCCGAAGGGCGTCTCGGTGCTGCTGCACCGTGATGCCGGGCTGCGCGCACCGCAGTACTTCGCGTACGCCGACTGGCCCGGGTACACGATGGTCAACCCGGTGATCTCCTCCACCCGGTCCGGTGGTCCGATCGCCGCCGCGTACGCCACCCTGCGCCACCTCGGCGACGACGGTTACCTGGAGTTGGCCCGCCGGACCCGGGAGGCGGTACGGGTACTGGCCGACGCGGTGCGCGGCGTCGACGGGCTGCGGCTGGTCGCCGAGCCGGAGTCGACCGTGGTCTGCTTCACCGCCACCGAGTCCGGCCCCGACCTGTTCGTCCTGGTCGACGAGTTGGCCGCGCGGGGTTGGCACACCCAGCCCCAGCTCGCGTACGCCGGTATGCCGCGCAGTGTGCACCTGACGGTGACCGCGGCGGTCGCGCCCACGGCGGCGGAGTTCGGCGCCGACCTGGCCGAGGCGGTCGTGGCGGCCGAGGCGGCCGGCCCGGTCGCGTTGCCACCGGACCTGCTCGCGTTGGCCGGGGCGCTCACCCCGGAGGCGCTCACCGCCGACATGGTCGCCGGGCTGGCCGCCGGACTGGGCCTCGGCGGTGGCGGTGGACTGCCGGACCGGATGGCACCGGTGAACACTCTCCTCGACGCCGCCCCACCCGCGCTGCGGGAGCGCCTCCTGGTGGAGTTCGTGAGTCTGCTGCAACGCCCGTCGTTCTGAGCGCTTTCTTGTTAGGAGGGGGCCCTTTATATACACGAGGCGTTAGCAGGGGACCCCTCCTTACCGAGCGGCCCGGCCGGGCCGGACGGGCGCTGTGGTTGACTGTCGGGGACGGGAAGGGGACGGTCGTGCAGCTACCGGCGGTGCTCGGCGAGCCGATCCGGTTCGTGCTCAACTGGGGCCGGCGGTATTCGCTCTGGGTCTTCAACTTCGGGCTGGCCTGCTGCGCCATCGAGTTCATCGCGACCAGCATGTCCCGGCACGACTTCATGCGGCTCGGCGTGATCCCGTTCGCGCACGGCCCCCGCCAGGCCGACCTGATGGTGGTCTCCGGCACGGTCACCGACAAGATGGCCCCGGCGATCAAGCGGCTCTACGACCAGATGCCCGAGCCCAAGTACGTCATCTCGTTCGGCGCCTGCTCCAACTGCGGCGGCCCGTACTGGGACTCGTACTCGGTGACCAAGGGTGTCGACCAGCTCATCCCGGTCGACGTCTACGTGCCGGGCTGCCCGCCCCGGCCCGAGGCGCTGCTGCACGGCATCCTCCGCCTCCAGGAGAAGATCGCCGCCGAGCAGTCCGGCATCGGCGGCGTACCCCGCCCCGACCCGCTCGCCTCACCGGCCGACGCACCGTCCGCCGACGGCGCCCCAC
>NZ_SISL01000314.1:0-6901 GCF_004307965.1 Verrucosispora sp. SN26_14.1
CGGCCCGCCGCCGCCCCGGCCGTCGACGGAGTCGCCCTGGGCGCAACCTCCGCAGCGCCCGACCGCCAACCTGCCGGAGGGCAGCGACCCGGCCCAGACCACCGACGGCCCGCCGCGTCCCGGTTGGGCCCCCGGTATGCAGCCGCCTCCGCCGGTGCCGTCGGCCGTCGGAACCAGTCGGCCGGTGCCGCCGCAGGCCGGGACGTACCCCGTGCCCGCACCGCAGCACGGCACCCCGGTACCGCCGCCGCACCGCGACGCGTTCCCGTTGCCGCACGTCGGTCCGTTCCCCGAGCACCAGGGCGCGGTCGTGCCGCCGGTGCCGCAGCACGGCGTCCCGATGCCACCGCCCCAGTCCGGCCCGTTCCCGCCGCAGCCCGGCGTCGTGCCGGCTCAGCCCGGTGCGGTGCCGTCCCCACCCGGTGCGGTATCGCCGCAACCCGGGGCAGTCCCGACCCAGCCCGGGGTAGCGCCGACCCAGCCCGGGTTAGCGCCGACCCAGCCCGGCGCGGTGCCGTATCCGGACGGCTCGTCGTACCCGGCGCCGCATCAGGCGGAGTCGCCGCCCGGACCGTTCCCGCCGCAGCCGGCCTGGAACCCGGCACCCTGGCAGCAGGGCGCGCCGACGACGACGTCCCCGACGCCGCTGCCCTACCCGGGCGCGACCCCGACGCCCGTCGGCTACCCCGATCCGGCCTGGAACCCGGCTGAGCCGGGCGTCCCGCCCACCGCCGAGGACTTCGCCCGGCGGCGGCAGGTCCGCCCGGCCGACCCGGTCGCCACCATGGGCGTACGGGCGGTGGTGAACCGGACCGGCCTGGTGAAGCTGCCACCCGGCCGGCAGGAGCTGGAACTCAAGCGGGACATCGAGACGGTCCGCCGCAACTTCGGCGGGCTCCGGCAGGTGACCGTGGTCAACCCGAAGGGCGGGGCGGGCAAGACCGTCGCCATCCTGCTGCTCGCGATGACCTTCGGCCAGAAGCGCGGCGGGTACGTCCTCGCCTGGGACAACAACGAGACCCAGGGCACCCTCGGCATGCGCGCGCAGCAGGACTTCCACTCGCGTACGGTCCGGGATCTGCTGCGTGACCTGGGGCAGTTCCACGGTGCCCACGGGCGGGTCGGTGACCTGTCGCAGTACGTCCGCTCGCAGGGCGAGGGGATGTTCGACGTCCTCGCCTCCGACGAGTCGGCCACCGGCGGCGAGATGCTCACCGCCTCGGCTTTCGGCGAGATCCGTGAGGTGGTCAGCCGCTTCTACAAGCTGATCTTCGTGGACACCGGCAACAACGTCCGGGCCCAGAACTGGCAGGCCGCGATGGACGCCACCGACCAACTGGTGGTCACCATGTCGGCCCGTAACGACTCGGCCGAGACCGCTGCCCGGATGCTCGACCACCTGGAGCAGAGCGGTCGGCAACGGCTGGTCCGGCAGGCGGTCACGGTGGTCTCCATGCCGCCGTCGCGCAAGGAGATCGACCTGCCCGCGATCGAGGAGCACTTCGCCGCGCGTACCCGGGGCGTGTTGCTGGCACCGTACGAGCGGCTCATCGACACCGGAGAGCCGATCCGGTACGCCCAACTCTCGGCGGCGACCCGGGACGCCTGGCTCAAGATCGCCGCCTCGGTCGCCGAGGGACTCTAGACCCCGACCGCGTCACGTCGGGCCGCCGGCCCGGGGAGCGTCTCCCCCGAGTCGGCGGCTCGACGGGCGCTCAGTTGCTGGCCAGCGCGTCGGCGGCGGCCGGGTCGCAGTCACGGAGGAACTGGGCACAGCGGGCCGCCTCGTCCGCCTCACCGATCGCGTCGGCGGCGCGGGACAGCACATAGAGGCAACGCAGGAAGCCCCGGTTCGGCTCGTGCGACCAGGGCACCGGCCCGTGCCCCTTCCAGCCGCTGCGGCGCAGTTGGTCCAGTCCCCGGTGGTAACCGGTGCGGGCGTACGCGTACGCGGCGACGATCTGACCCTCGGCGAGGGCGCGGGCGGCCAACGCGGCCCACGCGGCGCTGTGCGTCGGGAACCGGCCGGCCACCGCGGCCAACGCCTCGTCGCCGCCGTCCTGCTCGGCCGTGGCCAGCGTGGCGTCGGCCTCGTCGTGTGCGGGCAGGAGCGTGGCCGGGGGTTCCGGCAAGAGGTTCTGCATCGTCCCATTCAACCCGCTTCCGGCCATGGCCCGCGAGGGGGTCCGGCGAGCCGGCTGGCTGAACGGCCGAGAGGTCCGTCACGCCTGCGGCCCATGCCGCCGCCCGGTCCTTTCCACTACAACTAAAAGACCGGAGCCTCCCCAGGAACCGGAGTTGCGGGAGCTCGGCCAGGCCGCCGGGCTCCCGCCACCTTCCCAGCCGGTCGGGGCCAGCTCGGGCACGGTTGCGGCAACCGGGCAGGATGGCCGGGTGCCGACCCCACCCCCCGCGGACGTCATCGAGCCGCACACCTGGTTGAACGAGATCCAGACCCGGGCCGAACTCGATCAGCGGCTCGCCGACGGAACCCTGGTCGGGCTGACCGTCCAGGGGCTCCGGCTGGACCTGGAACCGATACCCGACCTCAGCGACACCGAGGTCGCCGGAGCCCTCTTCGTCGGCTGCCGCTTCGCCTCCCGGCAGGTCGGCGCGGACCTGGTCCGGCGCGGCGCGAACGTGGTGCCGCCCTTCTCCGGGCTGCCGTACCCAACCCAGCCACCGCACCTCTACACCCCCGAGGAACTGGCCGCCGGCTTCACCGAGGGCGGCTTCGAGGCGATGTACGACAGCCGCGTGTACGCGCACTTCCGCGCGCACGGCGGGGCGCTCCCCGACGTACGCGAGGCGCTCGGCCAGCGGTTGCACGACCACGGCGTGGACAACGCGCTGGCCGACGCCACCCGGGCCTGGCTGGCCACGCACGGACCGCAGTCCGTCGTCGGGGTGATGGGCGGGCACGCCGTACGCCGAGGCAGCGCGCCGTACCGGACGGCCGCCGTGCTGGGCTGGGAGCTGGCGCGGGCCCACCGCCTGGTGGTGACCGGCGGCGGCCCGGGTGTGATGGAGGCCGCCAATCTGGGCGCGTACCTGTCGACCCGGTCGGCCGAGGACCTCACCGCCGCCATCGACCTGCTCGCCGCCGCACCCGACTTCACCGACCACGACCGCTACACGGCGGCGGCACTGCGGGTCCGGGAGCTGTTCGGCCGCTCGGTCACGCCACCACCGGAGGACGACGGCGAGCCGGCCGTCGCGTACCGGGCCGACTCGGCCGCGCTGACCACCGGCGACCTGGACTGGGCCAACTGTGGCGGGCTGGCGGTGCCGACCTGGCTCTACGGCCACGAACCGGCGAACCTGTTCGCCGGCCGGATCGCCAAGTACTTCTCCAACGCCATCCGCGAGGACACCATCCTGCGGCTGGCCCGGGGCGGGATCGTGTTCGCGCCCGGCCGGGCGGGCACGGTGCAGGAGGTGTTCCAGGCGGCCACGAAGACCTACTACGGCACGGACGGGGCCAGCGGGGCGTACGTGTTCCTGGACCGCGAGTACTGGACCTCGGAACTGCCGGTGGAGTCACTGCTGAAGCCCCTGCTGTCCACGTCGCCGTTCGGCGACCTCTCCGGCACCGTGCACCTCACCGACGACGTGCACGAGGCGGTCCGTCTGCTCCTCCGCTCGTCGGCGTAGAAAGCTCCGTTCTCGGTGTAAGGAAGGGACCCCTGCTATACACCAGGCGTTAGTAGGGGACCCCTCCTTGCACGAAGCCCAGAAACGCGACGGCGGCCGGCCCCGTGGGAGGAACCGGCCGCCGTCGGCGGCGACGTCAGGACGTCACTTGGTCATCGTGGTACCGGTCGAGCGCAGGTGCTCGCAGGCCTCCGCGACCCGGGCGGCCATGCCGGTCTCGGCGGCCTTGCCCCACACCCGGGGGTCGTACAGCTTCTTGTTGCCGACCTCGCCGTCGACCTTGAGCACGCCGTCGTAGTTGCGGAACATGTGGTCCGCCACCGGCCGGGAGAAGGTGTACTGCGTGTCGGTGTCGATGTTCATCTTCACCACGCCGTAGTCCAGCGCCTCGCGGATCTCGGACAGCAGCGAGCCGGATCCACCGTGGAAGACCAGGCTGAGCGGCTTGTCCTTGCCGTACTTGGCGCCGACGGCGTCCTGGATCTGCTTGAGCACCTCGGGCCGCAGCTTGACGTTGCCCGGCTTGTAGACGCCGTGCACGTTGCCGAAGGTCAGGGCGGCCATGTAGCGGCCCTTCTCGCCCAGGCCCAGCGACTCGACCATGGCAAGGCCGTCCTCGACCGTGGTGTAGAGCTTGTCGTTGATGGCGTTCTCGACGCCGTCCTCTTCACCGCCGACGACGCCGACCTCGATCTCCAGGACGATCTTGCCCTTGGCGGCCTCGGCGAGAAGCTGCTCGGCGATCTCCAGGTTCTCCGCGACCGGCACGGCCGAGCCGTCCCACATGTGCGACTGGAACAGCGGCTCCTGGCCGTTCTTGACCCGCTCCTGCGAGATGGCCATGAGCGGCCGGACGAACTTGTCCAGCTTGTCCTTCGGGCAGTGGTCGGTGTGCAGCGCGATGTTGACCGGGTACTTCTTGGCCACCTCGTGCGCGTACGCGGCGAACGCCACCGCGCCGGTGACCATGTCCTTCACCGACGGGCCGGAGAGGTACTCGGCGCCACCGGTGGAGACCTGGATGATGCCGTCGCTCTCCGCGTCGGCGAAGCCCTTGAGCGCCGCGTTGAGCGTCTGGGACGACGTCACGTTGATCGCCGGGTACGCGTACCGGCCGGCCTTGGCGCGGTCCAGCATCTCGGCGTAAGCCTCGGGGGAAGCGATGGGCATGTCGAACGCTCCTTACTTGCCGCTGACGGCCGTGCGGCCGCCGCTCTTCGTGCGCCGGCCGTTCGGCCGCCTGTCGACGGTCGGCCGGGCAGCCGCGCGAAACTCCGTTGGCGGTCGGCCGGATGGCCGCCTGATCGCCATTGGTGCGCCGGACCGCGCTGTCCTACGCGGGCAGTATCCCGTAGCTGGACCAGCCCGGCACAACCGGCCCGGCGCCGGACGGCTCACCGACGGTCCGCACGGTCCGGCACCACGACGCTGATCAGCCAGGTCGCCACCGCCATCACGATGGCTCCCCAGAAGGCGGCCCAGAAGCCGTCCACGTGGAACGGCAGGTCGAGGGTGCCGGCGATCCAGTCCGTCAGCAGGAACAACAGCGCGTTGACCACCAGCGCGAACAGGCCGAGGGTCAGCAGGTAGAAGACGCAGCCCACCACTTTGATCAACGGCTTGAGCACCGCGTTGATCACCCCGAAGATCAACGCCACGATCAACAGGGTGAACACGGTGTCGTAGCCGGTGCGCCCGGTCACCTCGACCCCCGGCACGATCAGCGTGGTGATCCACAGTGCGACGGCGGTCGTCACCAGCCGGATGAGGAAGCCCACGGGACCATCCTGGCATCGGGGCGGCCCGCCGGTGGGCCGATTCGCCCGACTCGGCCGTACCCCGGGTGCGCTCTTCGCCCCGCCGGGTGGCGTGCCGGTTCCCAGCGCGACACCGGCACAGCCCGTACCGTGGAGCGGTACCGTCCACCGACATCCCGGAGGCACCGAATGGGCCAGCCCGGCGAGGACTTCGCCCCCGGCGACCACCTCAGCGCTGACGAACGCGACCTGGAGGCCGAGCCGGCCGACGCGGTCGCGCAGGCCACGGTGGTCAACCCCGCCGAGGTCGAGGACGAACCGCACCGCGGCCTGGAGGTCGCCGACTGGGACGCCATGGAGCAGGCCCGCGTAGTAGCCCCCGACGAAGACGACTACCGCTGACCTCCCAGCTCCTCTCCCTCCGCCCCCTCCCCGCACGCCCCCCCAGAAGCAGCACGCACCTCCCCCGGCTCTCCCCGGAGCAGCACGCCCTCCCCTCGGCCTCCGACGGCGCATGCGCACGTCAGGTTTCCGGGGAGCCCCACCCGCGCAGGGATCAAGCCTGACCGCCCGGAGCGGGTGGGGCTCCCCGGAAACCCACCCCGAGACAACACCAAAACCCAAGAGCACAAGATCGACCAACCTGGCACGATGAGCCGCGTGCTGCTCACCCTGACCACCACGCACCACCCCGCGACCGACCTGGGCCATCTCCTGGTCAAGCACCCCGACCGCACGCACACCTTCGACGTGCCCGTCGGCACCGCGCACGTCTTCTATCCCGAGGCCGGGGAGCGGCGCTGCACCGCCGCGCTGCTGCTCGACGTCGACCCGGCGAAGCTCGCCGCGCAGGGCCGGGGTCGGGGCCGCCACTCGGCCACCACGCCGGAGACCTTCACCCTGGGGCGGTACGTCAACGACCGGCAGTACGCCGCGTCCAGCCTGCTCGCCTCGGCGCTGTCGCGGGTGTTCCGGTCGGCGTTGCGCGGCGAGTCGCGGGACCGCCCGGAGTTGGCGGGTACGGCCATCCCGCTGGAGGTACGGGTGCCGGTGCTGCGCTGCCGGGGCGGCGCCGACGTGGCCGTACGCCTCTTCACTCCGCTCGGTTGGGCCGTCACCGCGACCGCCGTCCCGCTCGACGAGGCGTACCCGGAGTGGGGCGACAGCCGGTACGTCGATCTGACCCTCACCGGCACGCTGCGGGTGGCCGACGCGCTCAACCACCTGTACGTCCTGCTGCCCGTGCTGGACGACGCGAAGCACTACTGGGTGGCGCCGGACGAGGTCGACAAGCTGTTGCGGGCGGGCGCGGGTTGGCTCGGTGACCACCCGGAGCGAGCGCTGATCGCCCGCCGCTACCTGGCGCACCGGCGGGCGCTGGCCGGTGCGGCGTTGGAGCGGCTGGCCGCCCAGCGGCCCGTCGACGAGCCGACGGCGGACGACGACGTGGACGAGGTGCCGGCCCGCGCGGGCGGGGCCCGGGCGTCGCT
>NZ_SISL01000315.1:0-6866 GCF_004307965.1 Verrucosispora sp. SN26_14.1
CCCCGACGCCCGCCGCGACCCCCTCGCCCTCGCCGAGCGCGGAGGAGGACGTGCCGCAGAGCGTCGAGGAGCAGCGGCAGGCCGTCGAGCAGAAGGTCGGCGCCGAGGCGTGGGCCGCCGCCACCGGCCTCCAGGCCCCGGCGGACCTGGCGGCCGACCCGTCGCTGGCCGAGAAGCTCGCGCCCTTCGCCGATCTGTCCGGCCGCGAGGTCGCGGTGCTGCCGACGCAGATGCAGTTCAACGTGCCGACCATCAGCTGCCTCCAGCTCGACGACCGGCCGCCGGCCTCGATCTCCGACCCGGAGCAGCAGGCGGTCTCCTGTGAGGCCGGTTCCATCAAGAACCTGCTGGACGTGGCGAAGGTGCTCGGCACCGACGTCAGCAGCGCCACCGCGGTGCGCGACCAGACCAGCCAGTGGGTGGTCAGCCTGGACTTCACCCGCAGCGGCGGGGAGAAGTGGACGGCGCTGACCCGCGAGGCGTTCAACAACGAGGGCCAGGCCTGCGACGCCTCCGCGCTCGGTGACGAGGGGCGCTGCCGGGTCGCGGTGGTGCTGGACAACCAGATCATCTCGTCGCCGCAGATCCAGGGCGTGCTCGTCGGCAGCTCGCAGATCACCGGCAACTTCACCAACGCCGAGGCCAGCGAACTGGCCGGCTACCTCAGCTACGGCGCGCTGCCGGTCACCTTCGAGGCGCAGGAGCAGCAGAACGTCACCGCCACGCTGGGCGCCAGCCACCTGCGGGCCGGTCTGCTCGCGGCCGGCATCGGCATGCTGCTGGTCATCGTCTACTCGTTCTTCTACTACCGCCTGCTCGGCTCGGTCATCTTCCTGAGCCTGGTCGCGTCGGCGCTGCTCCTCTTCGGCGCCATGGTGTTCCTCGGCCGGCAGATCGGCTTCACGCTCACCCTCGCCGGCATCGCCGGCATCATCGTCTCGCTCGGTGTGGCGGCGGACTCCTTCGTCATCTACTTCGAGCGACTCAAGGACGAGATCCGCGAGGGCCGCAGCCCGCGCAGCGCGGTGCCACGAGCCTGGATCCGGGCCCGTCGGACGATCATCTCGGCGAACGCCATCACCATCATGTCGGCGGTGGTGCTCTACATCGTCTCGGTCGGCACGGTGAAGGGCTTCGCCTTCGCCCTCGGTCTGGCCACGGTGCTCGACCTGCTCGTGGTCTTCCTGTTCCGGCATCCGATCATGACGATGCTCGCCAGCACCAAGGCGTTCCTGTCCCCGCGGGTCAGCGGGCTCGGCCGGGTGCTGCCCGCCCGCTCGGCACCGACCCAGCCCCGCAACCAGCGCGCCAAGGAGGCGTGACATGTCCGCTGAGAACGGTCTGGCAGCTCGCCTCTACCGGGGCGAGGCCGGCCTCAACATCGTCGGCAAGCGCAAGATGTGGTTCACCATCGCCGCGGTGCTGGCGACGATCGCGCTGGCCAGCGTCATCTTCAACGGGTTCAAGCTCGGCATCGAGTTCGCCGGCGGCAACTCGTTCCAGATCCCGACCAGCGTCGGCACCCTCCAGGACGCCGAGGCGGCCACCAAGGACGCGATCGCTGACCAGGGTGGCCATGTGGTCACCGCGCAGCAGGTCGGCGGCGGTGGCGGCAACTTCTACGAGCTGCGGACCACCGAGCTGAACGGCGAGCAGGTCCAGGCGGTCAAGACCACCCTGGGTCAGCAGTTCAACATCGACCCGGAGTCGATCAGCAGCAACCGGGTCAGCGAGGCGTGGGGCAGCCAGGTGACCAACCGGGCCCTGCTCGGTCTGGTCATCTTCCTCGCGCTGGTCACCGTCTACCTGGTCCTGCGCTTCGAGTTGAAGATGGCCATCGCGGCGATCTTCTCGCTGGTGATGAACCTGATCCTCACCGCCGGCCTCTACTCGATCGTCGGCTTCGAGGTCACTCCGTCGACGATCGTCGGATTCCTCACCATCCTGGGCTTCGCCCTGTACGACGTGGTGGTGGTCTTCGACAAGGTGCAGGAGAACACCAGAGGGATCACCGCGAACAACAACCAGACGTACGGCGAGGCGGCCAACCTGGCCGTCAACCAGAGCCTGATGCGGTCGATCAACACCTCGGTGGTCGCCCTGCTCCCGGTCGGCGCCATCCTCTTCATCGGTGCCGGCCTGCTCGGCGCGGGCACCCTGAAGGACCTCGGTCTGGTGCTGTTCGTCGGTATGGCGATGGCCTTCATCACCTCGATCACGCTGGCCACGCCGCTGCTGGTGGTGCTCAAGAACCGCGACCCGCGGATCGACGCGCACAACAAGCGGGTGCACGCCCGGCGGGCCGGGATCACCAAGGGCGAGACGTCCGCCAAGGGCGCCCGCAAGGCGGAGTCGACCGAGGCGATCGAGGCGGACGAGGAGCCGGTGGCCGCCGAGACGGGTGCCGCCCTGGCCGGTGCCGCCGCGCCGAAGGTGGGCGCGCGTCCGGCCGGCAAGCGTTCCGGTGGGGCCCGTGGTGGCCGCCCCGGCGGCGGGGGCGGTAACCGCCCGGGTGGCGCCAAACGGCGCTGACCGGGCCGGGACCGACCCGGTAGGGACGAACACGACGGCGTCCTGCATGCTGTGCGAGCAGCGTGCAGGGCGCCGTTGTCTGGTGGAAGGGACCAAGCGTCGTGACGGAGACCCACAGCAGCGCGGTACGCGGCGACAGCGGCCCGGAGACCGCCCGGCTGGTGGCCAGCCGGGTGCTGGACGTGCCCGACTTCCCGAAGCCGGGCGTCATGTTCAAGGACCTGATGCCCCTCTTCGCCGACGGTGAGACCTTCCGGACGGTGATCGACGGGATCGTCGCGCACCACGGGCGGGACTCCTTCGACACGGTGGTCGGCATCGAGGCGCGCGGGTTCGTGGTCGCCGCCGCGATCGCGTACGCGACCGGGGTCGGTGTGGTGCCGGTGCGTAAGGCCGGCAAGCTGCCCCGCCCGGCGTACGCCGCCTCGTACGAGCTGGAGTACGGCGAGGCGACGCTGGAGGTGCACCAGGACGCCTTCACGGCGGGACACCGGGTGCTGGTCGTGGACGACGTCCTCGCCACCGGCGGCACCGCCGCGGCCACGCTGGACCTGGTGGAACGGGCCGGTGGCACGGTCGCCGGTTTCACCGTGCTGCTGGAGCTCTCCTTCCTGGGCGGGCGGGCGAAACTGGCGCCCCGTCCCGTCCATGCCCTGCTGACCGTTTGAACCGACCCGCCCCCGGCGACGGAGGCGGCACGGTACGTCCGGCGGAGCGGCAGGGCACCGTCGGTGCGGGTAGCATTGCCCATTGCTGACCGGACGGTGAGCCGTCCGAGAGGCGCGAGACCAGACCGGCCGACGCACGGTCGGTGTTTCCCCGGCGAGCGGTGAGGAGGCCGGTGTCCCACGATGTCGTCCCTCCGGTGGAGGGCACGGTGCACCCGACAGGTGACGCGAACGGCTCGCTGACCGACCCCGACGGCGCCACACCGGCCGTCGCCGGGGCACCCGGCCGGGTGCCGTCCAGCGGCGACGTGGCGGTCCCCACCGCGTCCGACGGCGCGTCCGTCGCGACCACCGGTGACCCGTTGCCGAGCAGCGGATTCGGGCTCTCCAACGCGCCCACCGGCCGACGGGTCCGGGCGCGGCTGGCGCGGTTCAACGCGCCGTGGCAGTCCTCGCAGGTCAGCGAGGTGTTGGAGCCGCTGATCTCGTCGCACCGGGAGAACCATCCCAAGGCGGACGCCCGGCTGCTGCAACGGGCCTTCGACACCGCCGCGCGGTGGCACTCGGGTCAGTACCGCAAGTCCGGCGACCCGTACATCACGCACCCGCTCGCGGTGGCCACCATCCTGGCCAACCTGGGCATGGACACCACCACGCTGGTCGCCGCGCTGCTGCACGACACCATCGAGGACACCGAATACTCACTGGACCAGATGCGGACGGACTTCGGTGGCGAGGTCGCGCTGCTGGTCGACGGCGTCACCAAGCTCGACAAGGTCAAGCTCGGCGACGCGGCGAAGGCCGAGACGATCCGCAAGATGGTCGTCGCCATGGCCAAGGACCCGCGTGTCCTGGTGATCAAGCTGGCCGACCGGCTGCACAACATGCGGACGCTCTCCTTCCTGCCCGCGCCCAAGCGGGAGCAGAAGGCCAAGGAGACGCTGGAGATCCTCGCCCCGCTGGCCCACCGCCTGGGTATGAACACCATCAAGTGGGAGCTGGAGGACCTCGCGTTCGGGACGCTGTTCCCGAAGCGGTTCGAGGAGATCAACCGGCTGATCGGGGAGCACCAACCGCAGCGTGAGGCGTTGCTGCGGCAGGTGACGCAGAAGGTTCAGGTGGATCTGAAGGCCGCCAAGATCAAGGCGGAGACGACGGGTCGGCCGAAGCACCTCTACTCGATCTACCAGAAGATGATCGTGCGGGGTCGGGACTTCAACGACATCTACGACCTGGTGGGTGTGCGGATCCTGGTCGACACGGTGCGGGACTGCTACGCGGCGTTGGGTGTCATCCACGCGAACTGGCAGCCGGTGCCGGGCCGGTTCAAGGACTACATCGCGATGCCCAAGTTCAACATGTACCAGTCGCTGCACACCACGGTGATCGGGCCGACCGGCAAGCCGGTGGAGATGCAGATCCGGACGTACGCGATGCACCGCACGGCGGAGTTCGGTATCGCGGCGCACTGGAAGTACAAGGAGAAGGGCACCCAGATCGTCGGTCCGCCGGCGCACATCGACGAGATGACCTGGCTGCGGCAGTTGTTGGACTGGCAGCGGGAGGCGGCGGACCCGAGCGAGTTCCTGGACGCGTTGCGGTTCGACCTGTCCAGCCAGGAGGTGTACGTCTTCACCCCGAAGGGCGACGTGATCCCGTTGCCGACGGGGTCGACGCCGGTGGACTTCGCGTACGCGGTGCACACCGAGGTGGGGCACAAGTGCATCGGGGCGCGGGTCAACGGCAAGTTGGTGCCGTTGGAGTCGACGCTGTCCAACGGCGACGTGATCGAGATCTTCACCTCGAAGTCGGAGACGGCCGGGCCGACGCAGGACTGGTTGGGCTTCGTCAAGAGCCCTCGGGCGCGGACGAAGATCCGGCAGTACTTCAACAAGGAGCGGCGCGAGGAGGCGATCGAGGAGGGCAAGGACGCGATCGTCAAGGCCATGCGCAAGCAGGGCATGCCCCTGCAGCGGATGCTCACCTCCGACAACCTGATGGCGATCGCCCGGGACCTGCACCTGGCCGACGTGGCGTCGTTGTACGCGGCGGTGGGGGACAGTCAGGTCTCCGCGCAGTCGGTGGTGCAGAAGCTGATGGCCACCTACGGCGGCGAGGAGGGTGCGGCCGAGGACATCGCGGAGACGGCGGTGGCCACCCGGCCGCCGCGCAGTCGGGCCTCCAGCCACGACCCGGGTGTGGTCGTACGCGGTGTCAGCGACGTCTGGATCAAGCTGGCCCGCTGCTGCACCCCGGTGCCGCCGGACACGGTGTTCGGCTTCGTCACCCGGTCCGGCGGGGTGAGCGTGCACCGCGACGACTGCGCCAACTCCGAGGACCTGCGCGCCCAGGGCGAACGGGTGGTCGAGGTGAGTTGGAAGCTCACCTCCGCCTCGACGTTCCTGGTCGCCATCCAGGTGGAGGCGCTGGACCGGCACAAGCTGCTCGCCGACGTCACCCGGGTGCTCTCCGAGGAGCGGGTCAACATCCTCTCCGCCACCGTCACCACCACCCGGGACCGGGTGGCGGTGAGCCGGTTCAGCTTCGAGATGGCCGACCCGAAGCACCTGGGGCATCTGCTGGCCGCCGTCCGCAAGGTCGACGGGGTCTTCGACGCCTACCGGGTCACCTCCGGCGCCTGACGCGTACGACCGGACGACGAGAAGCGCCCGCCGGCTCAGCCGGCGGGCGCTTTCGCGTGGAATCGAGGCGTCAGGCGTCGCTCATGGTGAGGTCGGTGATGACGATCTCCTTCTTCGGGTGACCGCCGCCGGCCTGCTGGGCGAACGCGCCGTCGTCACCGGCGGCGGCGACGTCGTTGACGATGTCCATCCCGCCGGTGATCGTGCCGAGCACGGTGTAGTTCGGGTCCAGCGGCGAGTCGCCGTAGACGATGAAGAACTGGCTGCCGGTGCTGGACGGCTGGCCCGAGTTGGCCATCGCGATGACGCCGGCCTCGTACGGCGGGCGCTTGTCGGTGGGCAGGTTCTCCTCCGGCATGCGGTACGCCGGGCCGCCGGTGCCGTCGGTCTCGCGCCAGCCGTCGCCGGTGGAGCTCGGGTCGCCGCACTGGAGCACCTTGATGCCCTCGGTCACCAGCCGGTGGCACTTGGTGTTGTCGAAGAAGTTCTGCTCGGCCAGGTGGGTGAAGCTGCCTGCGGTGCAGGGCACCGCCGACCGGTCGATCCGCGCGGTGATCGGGCCGAGGTTCGTGGTGATCGTCATGGTCTGGGTGCCGACCCGGCTCTGCTCGGCGTTCGGCAACCCGACGTCCTTGGTCGTCGGGGTCCGCTCACCCGCCGGGATCTCCACCCAGCCGCACTCCGCGGTGCTGCCGCCCTGGGCGGCGGTGTCGCCGCCGCTGTCGTCGCCGATCAGGTTGGTGGCGAGCCAGGCCGTGCCGGCGACCACCAGCAGCAGGACCACTCCAGCCCCGACCACCGCCTGGGTCTGGCGGCGCTTGCGCGCCCGCGTGGCCCGCTCGGCCATCTCCTTCTCGAGCCGGGCGCGGGCCGCCGCGCGCTGCCGCTCTCTGGTGGACGTCACGCCTCGATCCTCCTGGACTGTATGTGGATGCCGCTGGGGCGGGTGGAACCGCCGATTACCGATCAGCCGGCGCTTGCGCTGGCCTCGGGCGCGCCGGAGGCCGCCGGGCTTGCCGTGCCC
>NZ_SISL01000316.1:0-6803 GCF_004307965.1 Verrucosispora sp. SN26_14.1
GGACCGCTGCGGACACCCGGTCCCGGTGCGCGGCACTGATCAACGGGCCCAGGGTCGTCCGCTCGTCGGCGGGGTCACCCGGTACGGCGGCGGAGAGCCGCTCCGCGAGCGCCGCCACGTAGTCGGCGACCACGGCGCGGTGCACCAGGTGACGGGTGAGCAACGCGCAGCCCTGACCGGCGAGCGTGGTCGTGTTCACGGCACCGATCCGGCTCGCCATCGCGAGGTCGGCGTCGGCCCTGACCACGAGCGCCGACTTGCCGCCGAGTTCCAGCACCACCCGGGTGACGTTGCGGGCGGCCTGGGCCATCACCTGCGCCCCCACCGTGTCCGAGCCGGTGAACGTCACCAGACCGACGCGGGGATCACCGCTCAGCGCCGCGCCGACGTCGGCGCCACCGGTCACCACGTTCAGCACACCGGGCGGTATCCCGGCCTCGTCGGCGGCCTCGGCCAGGGCGAGGATCTCCAACGGCGTGTACGGCGACGGCTTCACCACCACCGTGTTGCCCATCGCCAGGGCTGCCGCGACCTTCGGCAGGGTCAGCAGCAACGGCGCGTTGTACGGGGTGAGCGCCGCGACCACCCCGACCGGCACCCGGCGCACCAGACTCGCCGTCGTCCGGGGTGGGCTACCGGCCGCACGGGGCGGCGGGGGCAGCATCCGGTCGTGTTCCCCGGTCGCGACCTCGATCGCGTACCCGAGGTGCGCCAGCGCGGCGGCCACGAACGCCGCCGACTGGCCCCGCGGCGCACCCGACTCGGCGACCGACAGTGCCACGTGGTGGTCGATCCGGTCGCTCAGCCTCCGCCGCAGTCGGCGCAGGGCGGCGGCACGGTCGGCCGCCAGCAGTCCGGACCAGCGACCGTCGTGGAACGCCCGGTGTGCGGCGGCCACCGCGTCGGCCGCGTCGGACACCGTGCCGACGGCCGTGGTGCCGATCACCGCCTCGGTCGCCGGGTTCACCACGTCCGCCGTGTCACCGTCGGAGGCCGCGCGCCAGCGGCCGTCGACGTACAGTCCCTGTCCCATCAGGCGACCATAGGACCGGCCGGAGACCGTCGGCGGTCGCGCGGTGATGGGTAGTGCCTATCGAGCGATACGCGGTTCGTCTTTGTGCACCAGTGGTCCGGCCGGGTGGGATGGGGAGAGGGAGCCCTGCGGCCTGAGGAGCAGTCTTGCGTGATGCGGTGATCGTCGACGCCGTTCGTACCCCGATCGGCAAACGCAACGGGGGCCTCGCCGACTGGCACCCGGTGGATCTCGCCGCCGAGGTGCTCACCACACTCGTCACGCGGACCGGGGTCGACCCGGCCGAGATCGACGACGTCATGTTCGGGTGCGTCAACCAGCTCGGTGACCAGTCCACCAACGTCGGCCGGATGTCCGCGCTCGCCGCCGGTTGGCCCGAGACGGTGCCGGGCGTCACGATCGACCGGGCCTGCGGGTCCAGCCAGCAGGCCCTGCACTTCGCGGTCGCGAGCGTGCTGTCCGGCATGGCCGACACGGTCGTCGCCGGCGGCGTGGAGATGATGTCGCGGGTACCGCTGGGCGCGGCCCGCGCGACCGGCATGCCCTACGGCCCCAAGGTCCGCGCCCGTTACGCCCGCGACTCCTTCAGCCAGGGGGAGGGCGCGGAGATGATCGCCGAGCGGTACGGACTGTCCCGCACCGCTCTCGACGAGTTCTCGGTACGGTCGCACACGCTCGCCGCGCAGGCGACCGACGCGGGCGCCTTCGCCGGCCAACTCGTCACGTTGCCGGACACCAGGCTGACCGCCGACGAGGGTATCCGCCGGACCTCCACGGTGGAGACCCTGGCCGGTCTCACACCCGCGTTCCGCCCCGACGGTGTCATCCACGCGGGCAACTCGTCCCAGATCTCCGACGGCGCCGCCGCCCTTCTCGTGACGACCGGTGACCGGGCCCGCGCGCTCGGCCTGACACCGATGGCCCGCTTCCACAGCGGTACGGTCGTCGGCGACGACCCGGTCGTCATGCTGAGCGCGCCCTGGCCGGCGACGCAGAAGGTGCTCGCCCGGGCGGGCCTCGGCATCGACGACATCGGTGCGTTCGAGGTCAACGAGGCGTTCGCGCCGGTACCGCTCGGCTGGCTCGCCGAGACCGGCGCGAAACCGGAGCGGCTCAACCCGCTCGGTGGTGCGATCGCGGTCGGCCACCCGCTCGGCGCGTCCGGGGCGATCCTGATGACCCGGCTGCTGCACCACATGCGCGACCAGGGCATCCGGTACGGCCTGCAGGCGATGTGCGAGGCGGGCGGCCTGGCCAACGCCACGATCGTCGAGCTGGCCGAGTGACCTTGCTGGCCGGTCGGCGGGTGCTCGTCACGGGTGGTTCCCGGGGGATCGGCCGGTCGATCGTCGAGGCTGCGACAGCGGCCGGGGCCCGCTGCGCGGTGCTCTGCCGGGATCCCGCCGGGGCCGCCGCAGCGGTCACCGCGTGCACCGACGCCGGCCTGCCGGCACCGGCGGTGCACGCGGCGGACATCACCGACCCGGTCGGGTGCGGGCGCGCGGTGGCCGACGCGGCAGACGCGCTCGGTGGCGTCGACGTGGTGGTGAACAACGCCGCCCGGGTCTCCGGTGGAGTGCCCGACGGGCTGTTCTCGACGACGGACGCGTTGCTGCGGACCGACTTCGAGGAGAAGGTCGTCGGCTACCTGCGTGTCGTCCGTGCCGCCGTGGGACACCTGCGGGCCGGTGGCTCCGGCCGGGTGGTCAACATCGGCGGCGAGGCGGCACGGATCGCCCGGCACAACGTGAGCTCCGGGGTACGCAACGCCGCTCTCGTCCACCTGACCCACTCGATGGCCCGTGAACTGGGCCCGGACGGGATCACCGCGAACGTCGTCCAGCCCGGTGTGGTGCTCACCGGTGAGGTCCGGGCGATGCTGCTGGCCGCCGCTCCGTCCGGCACGGACCCGCAGGACCACCTGCGACGTCTGGCCGCCCGCCAGTCGCTGCGTCGCTTCGTCGAGCCCGCCGAGGTCGCCGCGGTGGTGGTGTTCCTCGCGTCCACGGCGTCCTCGGGGCTGACCGGGCAGGTGCTCACGGTCTCCGGCGGGACGTCAGCGGCGGTGCACTACTGAGATCCGCTTGGCGGCGAGGACCAGACCGCCGTGCGTGGCCCGGGTGACGAGGTCATGGTATCGACCCCAGGTCTGCACGATCTGGCCGTCGGCGTCCTGGGACACCGCGTGGAACAGTGACCGGACCGCGACCGGATCGCCGTCGCCGAGCACCTCCACGTTGGACACCAGGTGCAGGCCCGGTGACGCGGCGGCCGTCCAGTACCGGGCGAACAGCCCGACGAACTCCTCCGCCCCCGTCCGCCGCACCCCGTCGGCGCCGACGACCTCCACGTCGTCGGTGACGACCGCGCGCAGCAGGTCGGGGTCGCGGTCGTCGATCCCTCGGCAGTACGCCGCCTGCAACGCCGACACCTCCAGCAGCAGCGTCTGCGCGGCGGGAGTCACCGGACCACCCTGCGCGGGGCCGGAGCGGGGGCCGGGCGCCCGCCCGAGTCGACGAACGTGCGCCGCGACGCGAGCGCGGGGTGCTCGGGTGCCTCACCCGGCGTGAGCACCGGGGTCACGCAGGCGTCCACGTCGTCGAAGACCTCCGCCCACTCGGCCCGGGTCCGGGACGCGAAGATCCGGGCCAGTTCCCGCCGCTGGTCTGGCCAGCGGCTGCGGTCGTGCTGCGGCCAGCCGGCCGGGTCGATCCCGAGGACGGTGAGGAACGCCGCGTGGAACGCCGCCTCGATCGCGCCGACGGCCATGAACCCGCCGTCCGCCGTGCGGTACGTGCGGTAGAACGGTGCGCCACCGTCGAAGATGTTGGACTCCCGCTCGTCCGACCACAGTCCGGCCGCCCGCATGTCGTGCAGCAGCGTGGTCAGCGACGCCACCGCGTCGGTCATCGCGACGTCCAGCACCGCACCCCGTCCGGTACGGGTCCGCTCCAGCAACGCCGCGAGCACCCCCATCACGAGGTACGTGCCACCCGCGCCGAAATCGGCGAGCAGGTTCAACGGCGGCAGCGGCGGCCGGTCGGCCGGACCGGTCGGGTGCAGCGCCCCGGCCACGGCGAGATAGTTGATGTCGTGCCCGGCCCGCTGCGCCCAGGCCCCCTCGTGGCCCCAGCCGGTCATGTGGACGTAGACGAGCGCCGGACACGCGGCACACAGCGTGGCCGGACCGAGCCCGAGCCGCTCCGCGACGCCGGGACGGTACGGGTCGACGAACACGTCGGCGGTGGCCACCAGGCGGCGTACCGTCTCCCGACCCTCGTCGGTCTTCAGGTCCACGGTGACCGCCCGTACCCCCGACGACCGGGAGTCGTGGTGCGCCGGCAGCCCGGAGACCCCGACGCCGCCACCCGGGCGGTCCACCCGGATCACCTCCGCGCCCAGGTCCCGCAGGAGCATCCCGGCGAACGGCGCCGGGCCCGCACCGGCGAGCAGCACGACGCGAACCCCGGCGAGCGGCCCCCGACTCACGGCAGGCGCAGCGCGAGCAGTGGCACGAACTGCGCCGCGCTGTCCAGGTCGGTGTCGTCGGGGCCACCGGCGACCGTCCGGCGGGGCATCGTCACCTTGATGGCGTTGGCGGCCGGGTAGTCGATGACCTGGACGGTCGCGGGGTCGACGTGCAGCAGGTCGGCGACCGTCCCGGCGGTGACGGCCCCGGAGTCGCGCCACGTCAGGTACGCCTCCTCGGTGCGGAACACCATGTCCACCGAGACGAGGAACGCCCCGGCGTTGCGGGTGCGGAACGTGCTGCAGTCCGATCGGATGTCGCTCATGCGTTGACCGTCACCTTCTCCACGGCGGCCGAATCGGTGATCTCCAGGGTGAACGGTTCCATCGGGTGTTCCAGTGCCGCGCCGTGCCAGACGCTCCAGGTGAACACCGGCCCGACGTCGACGACCGACGGGGCGTAGGCGAGCGCGCCGTTGGCCGAGTTGGCGACGCCGGGCACCCGTACGCCGTGCATGAAGAACGGCATCGCCCCCGAGACGATCTCGTGCGCGATCTCCTGGTCGGCGGCGACCGCCTCGGCGACCAACCCGATCTCGTAGCAGCCGGCGTACCCGGTGGCCGCGTTCGGCTCGGCGGCGCCGAGGACGGCGTCGTATCCGTAACGGCGGAACCCGAACGTGTACGCCGACTCGTCCAGGCCGTACCGGTCCCGGGCGGTGCGGTGCACGAGGTCGGTGATCGCGGCGGTGTAGTCGGCGACGTTGGCCACCACGGCGGGGTCGCGGACCCCGAACAGGCACATGCTGCGGTAGCCGAGCTGCTCGACGCCCTCCAGCCGCACGCTGTACGGCTCGGGGGTGAACGTCGCCCCGACCACGCGGACGCTCTGGTCGTCGAGCTGGAGGTACCGGGCCGCCGACGTGTCCAGCGTCCCCGGCGGCTCCCGCAACAGGTACGGCGTCGCGTTCTCGTACAGCATCTGCGCGGCCACCGACCGGACGGTGCAGCGGGACCGGCCGCCGACCGGGCGAACCGTGAAGCCCTCGTCGTCGACCTCGCCGACGATGCACTCGCCGGCACCGATCGGCTCCTCGATGGCGTACCCGCACTCGACGGTCTTGCCCATGTGCCAGGCCGGGCCGGGCGCGATGCCGCGCAGCAGCGGGACGGCCGCATAGATCGCCGCGTCCGAGGAGCGGCCGGCCAGCACGATCTGCGCACCGGCGTCGAGCGCCTCGGCGTAGGGCTCGGGGCCCATCATCGCCACGATCCGCGTCGCCCGCTCGACGTCGGCCTCGGTCAGCTCGGGGCGGCCGTCGAGTCCCCACGTCTGTCCACTTCGGACCTTGCCGAGCACCCAGTCCTTCGGCTGCTCGGTGCGGATCGTGGCGATCCGGGCGGTCCGGCCGTGGGCGGCGAGGATGTCCGTCACGATCCCACGGAACCAGGTGAGCCCGGCGTCGCTGCCGGTGAATCCGGCCGACCCGATGAGCAGTGGCACCCCGATGTCGAGCGCGCCGATCACCATGCGCTCCAGGTCCCGGCGGGTCTGCCGGTAACCGGCCCAGCTCGCCGCGGCGCCCAGGTAGTACGGACCCCAGTCGGTGCTGCCCGCGTCGCAGGCGATGAAGTCGGGCTTCGTCTGTAGCGCGGCGCGGAACGACTTCGTGGAGAAGCCACCGCCCATCACGGCGGCGGGCGCGACGAACCGCACCCGGGACCGGTCGTCAGTACTCATCGTTCACCTCTCGTCGACCAGTGCGAACAGTGCGCGCCGGTGCTGGTCCGGCGTTCCGGCGAGCACCGCGGCGGCGTGCGCCCGGCGCAGTAGGACGTGGGCGGGGTACTCCCAGGTGAAGCCGATCCCGCCGTGCAGTTGGATGGCCTCGGTGGTGACCGTCACGGCGGCCTCGGACGCCTTGACCGCGAGCGTGTGCGCGCTGCGCTCGTCCCCGCCGCACCGCGTGACGTACGCGGCGGCCGACCGCGCCACCTCGACCGTGACGGTGAGGTCGGCCAGCGTGTGCGCCAACGCCTGGAACGCGCCGATCGGCCGCCCGAACTGGTGGCGGGTCCTGGCGTGGTCGACGGTCAGCTCCAACGCGTGCCCGGCCACGCCCACGCACTCGGCGCCCAGCGCGATGCAGGTCGCGATCTCGGCCCGCCGGATCGCCCCGGCGGCGGCGGCACCGTCGGCGAGGACGGTGGCGGGGGTCTCGTCGAACCCCGCCCGCCAGGCCGGTCGGCTCAGGTCCAGCGACGGCAGGGCGGTCAGCGTCGCGCCGGGTGCGTCCGGCGC
>NZ_SISL01000317.1:0-6728 GCF_004307965.1 Verrucosispora sp. SN26_14.1
GCCTCGGAGTCCGACGCCTGGCGGACCGCGGCCGACGACGGCTGGACGCGGGCCAGCAAGGCGGCCGAGCCGACCCCGGCCGGCACCACCCGGTCCGGACTGCCCAAGCGGGTGCCGCAGCAGCAGCTCGTCCCCGGTGGGATCGAGCCCCGCAGCGGACGTGAGCGCAGCCGCCGTACGCCGGACGAAGTACGCGGTCTGCTCTCGGCCTACCACCGTGGCGTGCAGCGCGGACGGACGGCCGGAGCGAGCCAGGACAGCACCTCGACCAAGGAGACGAGCCGATGAACAGGCCAGCGGCCATGCAGGACATGGGTTGGCTGCTCACCAACTTCGCCGACAGCGTGGCGGGTATCGCCCACGTGGTGGCGGTGTCCGCCGACGGACTGCTACTCGCTTCCTCCCGTGACCTGCCGGGGGACCGGGCGGACCAGCTCGCCGCGATCACCTCCGGCGTGGTGAGCCTGACCGAGGGCGCCGCGCGGATGTTCAGTGCCGGCGGGGTGCTGCAGACGGTCATCGAGATGGACAGCGGCTACCTGTTCCTGATGTCGATCAGCGACGGATCGTCGATGGCCGTGCTCGCGGCGCGAAGCTGCGACGTCGGGCAGGTGGGCTACGAGATGGCACTGCTGGTCGAGCGGGTCGGCGCGGCGCTGGTGCCGCTGCCCCGGGACGCGGTGCGGTCATAACAGGGACAGGACCGGCGCAACCCCGCGCCGGTACGGAGGAGATCCGGTGGCGACATGCCGGCGGAGGGGAGAGGAGGTGATCGCGGATGGAGCAACACCGACGTGACCCGCGTGGTGCACTGGTGCGGCCGTACGCGGTCACCCGGGGACGGACCGAGCCGCGGCAGGACATCGCCTTGGAAGCGGTGCTGGTCGCCAGCCCCACCCAGATCGCCGAGTCGCGGTTTGCCGGGCATGACAAGCATCGCATCGCCATGGTCTGCGAGAGCCGGCCCGAATCGCTGGCGGAAATCGCCGCGTACACCCGGCTACCGCTGGGTGTCGCCCGGGTGTTGGTCGCCGACATGGTGGCCGAGGGCCTGTTGACGCTACAGACGGCCGCTCCCGCCACAGGTTTCGAGGAGCGGATGGAAATGCTGGGAAGGGTGCTGAGTGGACTTCGCGAGCTATGACCCCGCCGGGGCCCGCCAGAGCCGGGGAATCATCTCCGCGAAGATCGTCGTCGCGGGTGGCTTCGGTGTCGGCAAGACCACGTTGGTCGGGGCGATCTCGGAGATCACACCGCTGACCACCGAGGCGGTGATGACCGCGGCGGGCGTCGGTATCGACGACCCGTCCAAGGTGCCGGGCAAGGAGACCACCACGGTCGCCATGGACTTCGGCCGTATCACCATGGCACAGGACCTGATCCTGTACCTCTTCGGCACACCTGGGCAGACCCGGTTCTGGTTCATGTGGGACGAGATCATTCGGGGCGCGGTGGGTGCCACGGTGCTGGTGGACACCCGCCGGATCACCGACGCGTTCGCTCCGCTCGACTACTTCGAGAGCCGCAAGCTGCCGTACGTGGTCGCGCTGAACCGGTTCGACGGCGCGCAGCAGTACGAACTGGAGGAGGTCCGCGAGGCGCTGGCCATCTCGCCGGACGTACCGCTGGTGCTGACCGACGCCCGGCAGCGGGACTCGGTCAAGCGGGTGCTGATGACCGTCGTCGAGCACGCCATGGCGCGGTTGCAGGCCGAACACGACCGGGGCTTTCCGACCCCGGTGGGCTGAGTGTCGGCGGGAGCCCGTCGGTGGACCTCCACCGGCGGGCTCCCGCGTACGGTCAGTCGACCCGGAGTCGGTACCCGCGTTTGACGACCGTCTGCACCACCCGGGGGGCCTTCAGCCCGGCCCGGAGCCGGGCCACCGCCATCTCCACCGCGTGCTCGTCGGCGCCACGCGGCAGGGTCCGCAGCAGGGCGGTACGCGACAGCACCCGACCCGGTGTCTGGGCCAGTGCCCGCAGCACCGCCATCGGTGCCGGGGCCAGCGGTCTCAGGTCACCGTCCATCACCGCCGCGTGGCCCCGCAACGTGAGCAGGTGTCCGGCGGCCTTGATGGTGACCGTCCGGCGGGGCAACTCGTCGACGATGGTGCGGACCAGCGCACCCAACCTCGCCCGGCTCGGCGCGCTCACCGGCACGCCCCGGCGTACCAGCGGCTCGGCGGTGACCGGGCCGACGCAACTGGCCAGCACGTCACCGCGCAGGGCCTCCAGCACCGTCTCCGTCCGGTCACCGGCGGCCCGCAGCAACGCCTCCGCGGCCGGTGCCGAGGTGAACGTGACCGCGTCCACCAACCGGCTGGCCACCAGGTCGACCAGGCGGTGCAGCGGGGCCGGGTCGGTCGGCGGGGCCCACCGGTAGACCGGGATCTCGATGACCGTGGCACCGGCGTCCTCCAGAGCGCGGGTGCACTCCGGTTGCCGCTCGCCGTGCAACTGCATGGCGATCACCTGCCCGGCGACTCCCCGCCGACGCAGGTGGTCCACCACCTCGTCGCAGCTCTCCGACTCCGGGGACCACTGGTCGTGCAGCCCGGCGGCGCGGATCGCCCCCCGGGCCTTCGGCCCCCGGGCCACCACGTACGCGCCGCCGAGCACGGAGCGCAGCGGCTCGGCCAGGCCCCAGCCCTCGGCCGCCTCCAGCCACCCGCGCATGCCGATCCCGGTGTTGGCCATCAACACGTCCGGTGGCCGGTCGAGGCAGGTACGGGTCGCCTCGCGCAACTCGGTGTCGTCGGCGAGCGGCACGATCCGCAGGGCGGGAGCGAGCACCACCCGGGCACCGCGCCGTTGCAGTAGCGCGGCGAGTTCGTCCCGCCGTCGGTCGGCGGTCACCCCGATGGTGAAGCCGGCCAGTTCCTCGCCCATTCACCCCTCCTGTCGCAGCCGCACCTCGACCATGCCGTTCCGGCAACGGATCTCGTGCCGGGCCACGGCGACGCCGGGCAGGTCGAGACAAACCCCCGTGCGCAGGTCGTACACCTGCTTGTGCAGCGGCGAGGCGACCGTCGGCACGCCCTGCCGGCTGCCCACGATGCCCCGGGACAGCACGTACGCCTCGGCGACCGGGTCGCGGTTGTCGATCGCGTACAACCCGTCTCCGGTGCGGAAGACCGCCACCTGCACCCCGTCGACGAGGGCGGCGACGCCCCGGTCCGGGTCCAGCCGGTCCAGCGGGCAGACCACGTGCCAGCGCAGCGTCGTCGCGATGCTCATCGCCGTACCTCCGGCAGGCCGAGGGTGACCGGCTGGCGGCCGTCGGGTGCGGGTGGTCGGCCGCCGACCGGGACGGGTTGTCCGCGTTCGGTGGCGAAGGTGATCGACGGATCGGGTACGTCCGGCGCGTTCACGAAGGAGGTGAAGCGGCGCAGCCGGTCCGGGTCGTCGAGCACGTCCCGCCACTCGTCCGAGTAGGACGTGACGTGTCGGGCCATCGCGGCGTCCAGGTCCGCGCAGAGGCCGAGCGAGTCGTCGACGATCACCGAGCGGAGGTGGTCGAGCCCGCCCTCCATCGCCTCGATCCAGACGGCGGTGCGTTGCAGCCGGTCTGCGGTGCGGACGTAGTACATCAGGAACCTGTCGATCGTCCTGATCAGCGCCTCGGTGGAGAGGTCGGTGGCGAACAGGTCGGCGTGCCGGGGCCGGAAGCCTCCGTTGCCGCCGACGTAGAGGTTCCAGCCGGTCTCGGTGGCGATGATGCCGAAGTCCTTGCTGCGGGCCTCGGCGCATTCCCGGGCGCAGCCGGAGACCGCTGACTTGAGCTTGTGTGGCGCGCGGAGTCCCCGGTACCGCAGCTCTAGGGCGACGGCCAGTCCGACGGCGTCCTGCACCCCGTACCGGCACCAGGTGGAGCCGACGCAGGACTTCACCGTCCGCAGCGCCTTGCCGTACGCGTGCCCGGACTCGAAACCGGCGTCGACCAGCCGACGCCAGATCTGCGGCAACTGGTCGACCCGGGCGCCGAACAGGTCGATCCGCTGCCCGCCGGTGATTTTGGTGTAGAGCCGGAAGTCGCGGGCCACCTCACCGATCACGATCAGCTTCTCCGGGGTGATCTCCCCGCCCGGGATCCGCGGCACCACCGAGTAGCTGCCGTCCCGTTGCAGGTTCGCCAGGAAGTGGTCGTTGGTGTCCTGCAACGACGCCTGCTCGCCGTCGAGGATGTGCCCGTTGCCGAGCGAGGCGAGGATCGAGGCGACGACCGGCTTGCAGATGTCGCAGCCCCGCCCCCGGCCGTGCTCGGCGATCAGCCGGGAGAACGTCCGGATGCCGCGTACCCGGACGATGTCGAACAGTTCCTGCCGGCTGACGTCGAAGTGCTCGCACAACGCCCGGGACTGGACCACACCGGCCGCGTCGAGCAACTGTTTGAGCATCGGGACGCACGAACCGCAACTGGTGCCGGCCCGGGTGCACGCCTTCAGCGCCGGCACGTCCGCGCAGCCGCCCGCGATCGCCGCGTCGACGTCGCCCCGGGTGACCGCGTTGCAGGAACAGACCTGGGCGGACGCCGGCAGCGCGCCCGCCGTCGCGCCCGCCGCCTGCTCCGGGGCGAGCAACGCCAGCGGCGCGGCCGGCAACGGCCCGCCGACGCTGGCCCGCAACGTCGGGTACGCCGACGCGTCACCCACCAGCACGCCGCCGAGAAGCGTCGTCGCGTCGTCGGAGAGCACCAGTTTGGCGTAGACCCGGGTGGCCGGATCGGTCCAGGTCACGTCCAGGCAACCCGGCGTGGTGCCGTGCGCGTCACCGAAGGAGGCCACGTCGACGCCGAGCAGCTTCAGCTTGGTGGCGGTGTCCGCACCCGGGAAGGTGGCCTCCCCGCCGACCAGCCGATCCGCCACCACCTCGGCCATCGCGTACCCGGGGGCGACCAGGCCGTAGCAGGTGCCCTGCACCGCCGCGCACTCGCCGACCGCGTAGATCCGCTCGTCGGAGGTGCGGCAGGCGTCGTCGACCAGCACCCCACCGCGCGGGCCGACCTCCAGTCCGGCCGCACGGGCCACCTCGTCGCGGGGACGGATGCCGGCGGCCACCACCACCACGTCGGCGTCGAGCAGCGTGCCGTCGGCCAGCTCCAGGCCGCCGACCGCGCCGTCCGGGCCGGGTCGCAACGCGGTGGTCGCCACCCCCAGGTGACAGGCCACCCCCAACTCCTCGACGTAGCGGCGCAGCATCGCGCCACCGGCGGTGTCGACCTGCACCGGCATCAGCCGGGGCGCGAACTCCACCACGCGGGTGGCCAGACCGAGCAGGCGCAGCGCGTTCGCCGCCTCCAGGCCGAGCAGACCGCCGCCGATCACCGCGCCGGTGCGTCGGCCCCGGGCGTGCTCGCGGATCGCCGCGAGGTCGTCCAGCGTCCGGTAGACGAACACCCCCGGCAGGTCCGTACCCGCCACCGGCGGCACGAACGCCGACGACCCGGTGGCCAGGACCAGCACGTCGTACGGGTGCTCGCCGGTCGCCGTGGACACCACCCGACGGGCCCGGTCCACCCCGGTGGCCGCCTCGCCGAGGCGCAACTCGACGCCGTCGTGCGGGGTGTGCAGGTTCAACTCGTCCGCGTCGGCCCCGTCGAAGAACGCGGAGAGCCGCACCCGGTCGTACGCGGGTCGGGTCTCCTCGGCGAGGACGGTGACCCGCCACCGTCCCCCCGGGTCGCGTGACCGCACCGCGTCGACGAACCGTTGCCCGACCATGCCGTTGCCGATCACGACCACGTTGCCACCGGTCATCGTCCCACCTCCACCGGATCCGATCTGGACAACCAGTCGACGATGCCGGCGACCGCGTCGCGGCAACCGCCGCAGCCGGTCCCGGCCCTGGTCCGGGCGACGACCTCGTCGACGGTCCGGGCTCCGCCGCGCCAGCAGGCCACCAGCGCGCCCTTGCTGACCGTGTTGCACTGACACACCGTGGCCGCGTCCGGCATCAACGCCGGGGAGGCGGCCGGAGCCGCGACCGCACCACCGAGCGACCGGCCCAGCAGCAGCGCCCGTCGGTCGGCGGGGACCGGTTGACCCCGGTCGAACAACTGGACGACGGTGCCCACCGACGGGTTGTCGCCGAGCAGGATCGCGCCGGCCAGCCGCTCGTCGTGGATCCGCAACCGGGCGTACGTGCCACGGGCCGGGTCGGCGAAGGTCAGCTCCTCGCCCGGGCCGCCGGTCGGGTCGCCCATCGAGGCCAGGTCGATGCCGGCCGCCTTGAGCCGGGTCACCACCGGCCGGGGCCGGTACCGGGCCGACGGATCCTCGCCGGTCAGCAGGTGTGCGACCACCCGGGCCTGCGCCCAGGCCGGTGCCACCAGCCCCGTCGGCGCGGAGCCGTGCTGCGCGCAGTCGCCGATCGCCGAGACCCGTGGATCGCCGGTCCGCAGTCGGTCGTCGACCCGCACACCCCGGTCCACCGCCAGTCCGGCCGCCTCGGCCAGGGCGGTCTCCGGGCGTACCCCGCAGGCGAGCACCAGCAGGTCGGCGTCGAGGCACCGGCCGTCGGACAGCTCCAGGCGTACCCCGGAGGCGTCGGCCGCGAGCGCCGTCGGCGTGACGGCCAGATGGGTGGTCACCCCCAGGTCGGCGAGCGTACCGGCCAGCATCGTGGCGGCCACGGCATCGAGCTGCCGCTCCATCAGGTACGGCACCCGGTGCACCACCGCGACGCCGAGCCCTCGGGCGGCGAGCCCCCGGGCCGCCTCCAGGCCGAGC
>NZ_SISL01000318.1:0-6719 GCF_004307965.1 Verrucosispora sp. SN26_14.1
GAGCGCTAGTCTCGTGGGCTCGGATATCTGTATAAGAGACAGCCTCGGCGGCCCGGGCGATCGCGTCGGCCAGCAGCCCGGCCTGGGCGCCCTGACGCAGTTCGCCGAGGAAGAGGCCGGTCAGGACGCGCTGCTCCTCGGCGGTGGCGGCGGTGTAGAGCGCGGCCACCAGGTCCCGGCGGCGGGCCTGCGAGCCCGCGCCGTGCACCGCCGCGATCTCGTCGATCGCCGCGTCGACCCCCGCCACGGTCAGCGTCGCCTCGGCAGCCGGTGGCGGCAGGTCGCGCAGCGCGGCCCAGCCGACGCCGGTCTGTCGCTGGCGCAGCTCGCCCGCGAGCCAACCGGCTCCCGCCGCCACCTCGTCCGGGTCGAGCCGGCGCAGGGCGTCGGCGAGCAGCTCGACCTTGGCCCGTCGGCCACTGACGGCACCGACGGCTGCGGAGGTGGCAGCCAGGTCGAGGAAACGCACGACCTCATCCTGCCAGCCACCCCCGACAACGGGTGTCACCTGCGCGGGAGCTGCTCCGGCGGGTCAGGCCGGGACCGGCTCCTCGACCCGCAGGCCGCGCGCGCGGACCTCCTCGGCGATACGGGACAACGACGCGTCCACGGCGACCAGTGCGGCGGACAGCTCGGCGAGCTGTTCCTTGAGCGTGGCCTCGGGCCACGCGGAGACGTCGACGTCTCCCAGAGCGCTGACGGCGGCCTCCAGCGGGGCCATCACCTCGTTCGTACGCATGTTCGAGAGGCTACAACAGTGACGCGTCCGACACGCCGGAAACCGCCACCATTCGCGCGCCATTCACCGAGTTGGGGCCACGCCCGCCTCGGCCACCTTGGCCAGCAACAACGCCTCGGCGAGGCAGACCCGGGCGAACTCGCCCAGGTGCAGACTCTCGTTCGGCCCGTGTGCCCGCGCGTGCGGATCCTCCACACCGGTCACCAGGATCGCCGCCTGCGGGAACATCTCCTGGAAGGTGGCGATGAACGGGATCGACCCGCCGACGCCGATGTCCACCGGGTCGGTGCCGTCCCAGGCCGCGCGGAAGGCCGCGCGCGCCGCGTCGAAGACCGGGCCGGAGGCGTCGATGACGCACGGTGCGCCGTCGTGCTCGAAGGTGACGTCGACCTGCGCGCCCCACGGCGCGTGCCGCTCCAGGTGGTCGCGCAACGCGAGGTACGCCTGCTTCGGCTCGTCGCCCGGCGCCAGCCGGAGGCTCAGCTTGGCCTTGGCGGCCGGCACCAGCGCGTTCGGCGCCTCGGCGGTGGCCGGGGCGTCGATGCCGAGCACGGCCAGCGCGGGGCGGGTCCAGAGCCGGTCGGTGATCCGGCCGGAGCCGATCAGGCGTACGCCCTCGACGAGGCCCGCCTCGGCCCGGAACCGGTCCTCGGGGTAGTCGACGCTTGCCTCGTTCCGACCGACCAGCCCCTCCACCACCACGTTCCCGGCGTCGTCGTGCAGCGTGGCCAGCAAGCGGACCAGCGCGGTGAGCGCGTCCGGCACGGCTCCGCCGAACATCCCGCTGTGCACCGCGTGGTCCAGGGTGCGGACCTCGACGAAGCAGTTGACGACGCCGCGCAGCGAGGTGGTCAACGCCGGCACGCCGACGTCCCAGTTGGTCGAGTCGGCGATCACGATGACGTCCGAGGCGATCGCGTCACGATGGTCGGCGAGCAGCTGCTCCAACGAGTCGGAGCCGTACTCCTCCTCCCCCTCGACGAACAGCACCACGCCCACGGGCAGGCGGTCACCGAAGGCCCGCAACGCGGCGACGTGCGCCATGACGCCGGCCTTGTCGTCGGCGGCACCCCGGGCGTAGAGCCGGCCGTCCCGCTCGACCGGCTCGAACGGGTCGGACTCCCACAGCGCCCGGTCCCCGACCGGCTGCACGTCGTGGTGGGCGTAGAGCATGACGGTGGGCGCGCCGGGCGGGGCGGCCCTGCGGCCGATCACCGCGGGCTGGCCGCCGGCCCGCACGATCTCGACGTCGAGACCGCAGCCCCGCAGCAGCTCGGCCACCGCCTCGGCGGAGCGCTCCACGTGCGAGTGGTCGAATCCCTCGAAGGCGATGCCCGGGATACGGACGAGGCGTTCCAGGTCGGCCCGGACGCCGGGCAGTTCCCGGGTCAGGGCCTCCCGCAACTCGGACTCGGTCATGATCGGTGTGCTCATGACCGGCATGGTATGCCGCCCCCACCTGCGGTTCCCCGCCGAGCCAGATAGTAGTGACGGTCATCGTGCGGCAACCCGGGGTCACCGTCGACCACCAGGTCGGCCCGCCTCTGCGTGTCGTCGGCGGCGAAGTGCGCCTGCTCGGTGTCGTGCCACAAACGCAGCTCCGGCAGGATCCCCGGGCCGTCGCGCGCCACCGCCCGCGCCAGCCGCAACGGGTGCGGCGCGGTGACGAAGACGGCCAGCGTCAGGTCCGGCCCGGCGGCGGCCCGGGACGTGCTGACCCCCTCGACGATCAGCACCGGTTCCACCGGCACCGACACCGGCTCGGGTCGGAAACACCGGCGCACCCAGTCGTAGCACCGGTACGACCCGACCCGGCCGGACCGCACCGGCCGCAACACGTCCCGCTCCAGCCGCGTCCAGAAGGTGAGCTGGTCGTCCCACCCGTCGAGCAGGTCGTCGGTGTGCACCACCGGCGGACGTACCGCCTGCGGCCCGATGCCACCGAGGGCGTCGGCCAGGCGCGCGGCGAACAGCGTCTTGCCCGCCCCACTCGGCCCGTCCACGGCCACCAACCGGGTACGCCCCAACCGGGCCGGTGCCGCCAGCACCCGCCCCGCCAGTCCGGCGTACGACTCGAAGACCGCCACCACGGACACCGACGTTACCGATCGGGTTGTCCCGCACGGCTTCGGACCGCCTGCCGAGAAGCCACACGGCATGATCGTGGCGTGTCCCATTCCGTGATGAGTCCCGGCGTCGAGGCGTTGCTGGAGCAGGCCCGCTCGGGCATGAACCGGCTGTCCCCACAGGAGACGGTGCAGGCCGCCGCCCGGGGTGCCCTGGTGATCGACACCCGTACCGACGGGCAGCGGCGGGAGCAGGGCGACCTGCCCGGTGTCATCGTGATCGACCGGACCGTCCTGGAATGGCGGCTCGACCCGGCCAGCGACTGGCGGATCCCCGAGGCCACCAACTACGACATGGAGATCGTCGTGGTGTGTCGCCAGGGCTACAGCTCCAGCCTGGCGGCGGCCAGCCTGCGCGCGCTCGGCCTACACAAGGCGACCGACATGATCGGCGGGGTGGAGGCGTGGCGGTCCGCCGGGATGGCCTTCTCCGACCAGCCCGCCGACGTCCGCTACTGATCCACCGCCACGAGGGCTCGACTGCCGGCCCGCCGGCATCCCGCTCAGGCGATCATCAGCGCCAACGCCTCCTCCGCGTACGCGACCAGCAGCGCTTCCGTCTCGGCCTCGCCGGGCACCTCGGCCGCGTACGACATCAGTTCGAGCATCACGAGCGCGTTGCCCCGCGCCACGTACACCGTCGCCCTCCGCCCCGCCACCGGCTCGGAGGAGTCGGGAAGCTCCAGCCCTTCGTCGACGGGTAGCAGCCAGATCCACGCCCCGTCCCCGAGCTGGGGCACCTCGTGCCAGGTGCCGCGAGCCTGCGCCTTCGGTTGCGCGGGTATGCCTTCTTGGGCGAGCTCGGGGGAACCCGTGAGCGTGGTGCTGACGGAGAGGGCGTGCATGGCGGTCGGGTCCCGCCGGCTGGCCGCCAGCCCGCACTTGCTCATCTGCTGGTCCGGCCGAGACGGCCACTCCCGCACCTTCGCGGTGCCGCCGTCCAAGGCTGTCAACGGCTCCGGGTCCAGTTGCGCGCACAACTCTGCGACCAGTTGATAGCTGGCCGGGGAGGGCTGCGGCTCGGCTGCCGGAGCGGGCGGACCCGCACAACCAGCCAGCACCGTGGCAACCAACACGGGTGGCAGCGCCACGGCATCTCGGAGCCGACGGGCGAGAAACGTCACGGCGAGATGATGCCACGACCATCGATCCGACGAAGGCCCGGAGAGTCGATCGACGTCGATCGGCGTCGGGCGACGGCCCCGCCTCGGCTGGTGCGGGCGGCGGCTAGCCGGGGACGCCGGGCGGGATGAAGGGCAGGTCGGCGGGGGGCCCGGACTCGACGAGCCGACGCAGGGCGGCGGTGTCGAGGTGTTCCTCGACGAGGTCGCCGAGCAGGTCGAGGGTGCGTTCGCGGGCGGCGGCGAAGGACGTGTCCGGGGCGACCCGGAAGCCGGTCCGACCGGCCAGGCGGGCGGCCCGGTCGAGGAACCAGCGGCGGAACTCGTCGGACTCGAAGGTGCCGTGCCAGTGCGTACCGTGCACGACTCCCCGCATCATGCCCTCACCGGCACCGTCGGCGTCCCGCAGCAGCGGCGTCGACTCCGGGTCGGTGGCCGAGACGTACCCGTGGTGGATCTCGTAGCCCCGGACCGGAAGCTCCCCGGCGGCGGCGGTGCCGGCCGCCTGGCGGACGGTCTTGCGCGGGTCGAAGGTGATCTCGACGGGCAGCAGTCCGAGACCGTCGACGCTTCCCCGGCGGCTCTCCACCGGGTCGTGGATGGCGCGGGCCAGCATCTGGAAGCCGCCACAGATGCCGAGTAGTGGTCGTCCGGCCGCGACGTGCGCGGTGACCGCGTCGGCGAGGCCGGTCTCGCGCAGCCAGGCCAGGTCGGCGACGGTCGACTTGGAGCCGGGCAGGACGACGAGGTCGGCGGCGGCCAGTTCGGCCGGTTCGACGGTCAGCCGGACCCGCACGCCGGGCTCGGTGGCGAGCGCCTCCACGTCGGTGGCGTTGCTGATCCGGGGCAGCCGCACCACGGCCACGTCGAGCCATTCGGTGCCGCGCGGGGCGGCCGGGCGACCCAGCACCCGGCCATAGGCGAGCGAGTCCTCGGCGTCCAGCCACAGGTCCAGCGCCCAGGGCAGGACGCCGTACGTCGGGCGGCCGGTGAGCTGCCGCAGCGATTCCAGCCCGGGGGCCAGCAGGCCGAGGTCGCCCCGGAACTTGTTGACCACGAACCCCGCGATCAGGGCCTGGTCGGCGGGTTCGAGCAGGGCCAGCGTGCCGAACATGGCGGCGAACACGCCGCCCCGGTCGATGTCACCGACCACGATCGTCGGGAACCCGGCGTGCCGGGCCAGCCCCATGTTGACGTAGTCGCCGTCGCGCAGGTTGATCTCCGCCGGGCTGCCCGCCCCCTCGCAGACCACCACGTCGTACGCCGACCGCAACTCGGCCAGCGCCGCGTACGCGGTCTCGGACAACCGGGGACGCAGGGTCCGGAACGAACCGGCGGTCATCGTGTCGACCGCCTCGCCGAGCAGCACCACCTGACTGCTCAGGTCACTGCCCGGCTTGAGCAGCACCGGATTGAACCGCAGGTCCGGGGCGAGCCCGCAGGCTGCCGCCTGCATCGCCTGCGCCCGCCCGATCTCGCCGCCCCGGCCGTCCGGCCCGACGACCACGGCGGAGTTGTTGGACATGTTCTGTGCCTTGAAGGGCGCCACCCGGACGCCCTCGCGGTGCAGCCAGCGGCAGATGCCGGCGGTGAGCACGCTCTTGCCGGCGTCGGAGGTGGTCCCGGCGACCAGCAGGCCACCGCTCACCGTGTGCCTGTGAGGCGTCGGGCCACCGCGCCGACCAGCCGTCCGGCGGTCAGCGGATACGCCGCCGCGAGGCCGAGTGCGGCCAGTCCGACCGCACCGGAGATCCGGGCGGCCCGAGGCAGGTGCCGTGCCTCGGGACGGGGACCGTCACCGAGGAAGGGCCGCACCTCGGACCGGCCGAAGTAGACGTTGCGCCCACCGAGCCGGACGCCCAACGCGCCGGCCATCGCCGCCTCGCACTGCCCGGCGTTCGGGCTGGGGTGGTCGTCGCGGTCCCGACGCCACACCCGCCAGGCCCGCTCCCGGTCGCCCTTGCCGGCTGGCGCCAGCGCGACGGTCAGCAGGCCGGTCAGTCGGGCCGGCGCCAGGTTCAGCAGGTCGTCGAGGCGGGCGGCCGGGGTGCCGAACCGGGCGTAGCGCGCGTTGCGGTGACCGACCATGGCGTCGAGGGTGTTCACCGCCCGGTAGCCGAGCAGGCCCGGCAGCCCGGCCACCGCACCCCAGAAGAGCGGGGCGACCACGGCATCCGAGGTGTTCTCGGCCACCGACTCGACCGTGGCCCGGGCCAGCTCCGACTCGTCGAGGGCCGACGGGTCCCGACCGCACAGGTGCCCGAGCCGTGCCCGGGCGGCCGGCAGGTCCCCGCCCCGCAGCGCCCGTCCCATGGTCTTCGCCTCGTGCCGCAGACTCTGCCCGCCCAGCACCGCGAACGTGCCGGCGGCCACCAGCGCCGCACGGGCCAACGGCTGCCGCCGGGTCGCGTACGCGAGGGCGGCCCCGGCCAGCACCGGACCGCCGACACAGAGCGCGGTGTGGGTGCCACCGGCCAGCCGGTCGGGCCGGTAGAGCCGACGTTCGAGGGCGGCGGCGGCCCGGCCGAAGCCGGCGACGGGATGGCCGCGACGTGGGTCTCCGAAGTACGCGTCGAGCGCGTACCCGGCGACGAGTCCCGCCGCGTTCGCCACTGCGCCCGTATGCCGCACCCGCACCACCTCCGGCCGGCCAGCCTAGCCGAGCCCGGCCACCCGAACCGCTGCTCGACCGCCCCGCCCAGGTCAGACGGGCTGCGGCAGTCGACCCCGCCC
>NZ_SISL01000319.1:0-6713 GCF_004307965.1 Verrucosispora sp. SN26_14.1
CGTCCGGCTCGTCCGTGGCGGGTTCCGCCGCTGCGGCGAGCCGGCCGAACTGGCGCACCGTGAACGTCCGGTGCAGCGCCGCCGGCGCCAGCGAGGTGCAGAGCGACCGTTGGCGCCGGGTGGCGGTCAGTACCAGCACCGCCTCGGTGAGGTGGGCGGGGATCAGCCGTCGACTCCGGAACTCCGTCGGTTCCGCACCGGTCTCGGCGGCGATCTCGGCAGCGTACGGGTGCATCTCCAGGCCCTCGACGGCGTCGGTGCCGGCGCTCGCGACGGTCAGCGGACGCCCGGCGAGCAGGCGACGTGCGGTGTACTCGGCCATCGGCGACCGGCACAGGTTGGCGTGGCAGACGAACAGCACCCCGGTGAGCATGGGTGACCCCTTCGACGACGTGGCCGCCGGCGGCAGCGCCGCGACGGGGGACGACCGCCGGTGGCGGGCGCCCGGTGAGGGGTTGCCGCGATGGTACGCAGCCGGGCCGCCGCTGTCCCCGGCCGCCGCGCCGGACCGGCACCCGGCAGGGGAGGTGGCGGGATGCGGATCGGCCTGCTGACGTACCACTTCCCGCCGGAACCGGCCTTCATCCCCGGCAGCCTCGCCGAGGAGTTGACCGCCCGGGGCCACGAGGTGCGGGTGCTGACCGGCTTTCCGGACTACCCGGGCGGGCACGTGTACCCGGGGTGGCGCCAGCGCTGGCGGCACGAGACGCGCAGTCGGGGACTGACCGTGCGGCGGGTGCCCCGGTACAGCACCGGCGACCTCACGCCGCGCGGCCGGATGGCCTCCTGGCTCTCCTTCGCCGGCAGCGCGGCGCTGGTCGGCCGCCGGTTCCTCGCCGGCGTCGACGTGCTCTACGTGCACCAGCCGCCGGCCACCGCGTTCGCCACGGCGGCCCTGCTGCGCCTGCTCGGTCCGGTGCCGCTGGTGCTGCACGTGCCGGACGTGTGGGCCGAGGACCTGCCGGACGGCGGCGACGGGCGGTGGGCGGCCCGGGTGCGTGCGGCGATGACCCGGACCTACCAGGCGGCCACGGTGGTGGCGGTGACCGCGCCGTCGTTGCGGGACGCGGTCGTCGGGGTCGGGGTCGACGCGGCCAAGGTCCGGGTGGTGCTGAACTGGACCGACGAGCGGATCTTCCTGCCCGCCACGGCCGGCCCGGCCGCGCGCCGTCTGGTGCGCCGCGACGACCGGTGCGTGGTGATGCACGCCGGCACCATCGGGGCGCGGCAGGGACTGGAGACGGCGGTACGGGCGGCGGTGGCGCTGGACCGGACCGTGGACCTGGTCCTGGTGGGCTCGGGCGCGGACGAGCGGCGGGTGCGGGGGCTCGCCGACGAACTGCGCGCGGACAACGTCCGGTTCGTCGACCGGCGCTCGCCGTTGGACATGCCGGAGATGTACGCCGCCGCCGACTACCAGCTGGTCATGTCCCGGAACCTGCCGGCGCTGCGCAGTGCCGTGCCGGACAAGCTCCAGGCGGCGCTCGCCTGCGGCGCGCCGGTGGTCGCGTCGACCGGTGGGGACACGGCCGCCCTGGTCGAGCGGACCCGTGCCGGGCTCTCCTGCCCGCCGGAGGACTGGGCCACGTTGGCGGACCGGTTCTGGCTGGCCGCGCACATCCCGCCACCGGCCCGCGCCGAGATGGGGCGACGCGGCCGGGAGGCGTACCTGCGGGAGATGTCGTTGCGGGCCGGGGTGGACCGCATCGAGGCGCTGCTGCGGACGGCGGCCGGCACCCCGCCCCGGAACACGAGTCGCGACCGAAACTCACATATGACCCAAGAGCGTCATTAATTCACCAACACAGTCGTTACCTGTTAGGAACAATGGTGGCTTCTGTCCGAATTTCGGAGTGGAGAGTGGTGTGACGGAGAGCGAGAGCCCGCGCCGTACCCGTGGCCGGTCGCGCCGGCGGCGGCGGACCCGACTGCGCCGTGCCCTGCTCGTCACGCTGGTGGTCGGCTCGCTGGTGGCGGGCGTGACCGGATGGGTGGGGTTCCGGGGCTGGCAGGCCCGGGCGCACCTGGTCAACGCCGCCGGGTTGGCCGGTGAACTGAGCGCGCACCTGGTCGGCGGCGACACCGACCGGGCGCAGCGGACCCTCGCCGCGTTGCAGGTGCAGTCCGGCGCCGCCCGTCAGGCCACCGCCGACCCCGGCTGGTGGACGGCCCAGCACACGCCGTACGCGGGCGCCAACCTCGCCGCCGTCCGGCAGATCTCCATCGCGGTCGACGACCTGGCCCGCCAGGCGTTCCCGGCGCTGCTGCGGGTCGACCTCGGCGGTCTGGTGCCGCGCGAGGGTCGGCTGGACCTGACCGGGCTGCACGGGGTCGGTGACGAACTGGTCGAGGTGGACGCCACCGTCCAGCGGATCCGCGCCGAGCTGTCCACCGTGCCCGCCGACCGGCTGGTCGGGCAGGTACGCGAGGCGCTCCAGCAACTGCGCGGCGAGATCGACCGGCTGGCCACCATGACCTCGGCGGCCGGCAAGGCCACCCGACTGCTGCCGCCGCTGCTCGGGGTGGACGGCGCGCGACAGTACCTGCTGGTGTCGCAGAACTCGGCGGAGTTGCGCGCCACCGGCGGCATGTTCGGCGCGTACGCGGTGATCCGGGCGAACAAGGGCCGCATCGAGATGGGCGACCAGGGCGCCAGCAGCGGCCTGGGAATGTTCGCCAAGCCGTTGAAGATCCCGGCCGAGCAGCGGGCCCTCTGGGGCGAGCTGCCCGGCATGTACCCGGCCGACGTCAACCTCAGCCCGCACTTCCCGACCGCCGCCGCGCTCTACCGGGAGATGTACCGGCGGCACAGCGGCGACACCGTGGACGGGGTGCTCGCCGTCGACCCGGTGGTGTTGTCGTACCTGTTGCAGGCCGCCGGGCCGGTCCGGGTGCCGGGCGGCGTGTCGCTCAGCGCGGAGAACGCGGTGCGGACCCTGCTCAGCGACACCTACCAGCGGATGGCCCCGGAGGAGCAGGACACCTTCTTCGCCTCCGCCGCCGCGACCGTGTTCGACACCCTTTTCGCCCGCAACACACACCCGAACGGGCTATTGTCCGCTTTTAGCCGCTCTATACAAGAACGTCGGATACTGTTCTGGAGTGCCCGTCCGGAGGAACAGCGGGTGTTCGGCGAGAGCCGGATGGCCGGGACGCTTCCGGAACAGGACACCGTGCCCACTGTCGGCGTGTTCCTCAACGACGGCAGTGGCGCGAAGCTCGGCTACTACCTCCGGCAGACCGCCGACCTCACCGTCGGCGACTGCCACGCCGACGGCCGTCGCGAACTGCACCTCCGGGTGACGTTGCGATCCACCGCGCCCGCCTCGGGGCTCACCGAGTCGGTGCTCGGGTTGGCCCAGGCAGGAGACCCGTACACGGTTCGGACCCTGGTCTCGGTCTACAGCCCGGCCGGCGGGGCGGTGCTCGACACCCACCTCGACGGTGCCGAGACGTCGGTGGGCAACGGCACCGAGCGACGCCGCCAGGTGGCCACGGTGAACGTCGAGACAGGACCCGGTGACACCCGGACGCTGCAGGTCTCGTTGCTGACCGGCAAGACGGGCAGCGGCACGGCCGAGCTGTGGCTCACGCCCACCGCCACCCCATGGACCACCCATGTTGTTACCGCACCAAGCTGTACTCAGTAGGAGGGAACCAACAATGCGGCTATCCCGCATCATCATGGCGCTCACGGTCGGTTTGGCCGTGGTAGCCGTGCCGACCGCGGCGGGGGCGGCGCAGCCGCAGCCGACGCCATCCGTGAGTGGAACGCCCCAGCCACCGCCCTACCCGCCGGTGCTGGCCTCGCTCACGGTGAACCGACCGACCATCTTCCTCGGTGAGACGGTCATCCTGACCGGCCGCAACTTCGGGCCGAACGAGACGGTCGACATCACCGTCACCACCCGGCCGCTGGCGGCACCCGCCGCCGGCACCGCCCGCCGCAGCGACGGCAGCACCGTCGCGATGGCCCCGGTCGCCTTCCAGGCCAGCGCGCCGCTGACCTTCACGGCCCGGACCAACGGGCGGGGCGAGTTCAGCCGCCGGTACACCCCGTCGGTGACCGGTCTGCTCACCTTCACCGCCGTCGGCCGGGAGTCCGGCCGGACCGCGTCGACCGAACTCCGGGTGCTGCACAAGAAGAAGCCGCACCTGCCGGTCACCGGCAGCAGCACGAGCACGCCGATGAAGGTCGGTGGCGGTCTCGTCGCCGCGGGCGCGGTCATGCTGCTCGGCACGGTGCTCTGGCGCCGCCGCCGCTTCGGCAGCGTGAACTGATCCGACACCGCGGGTCCGTCCCGCAGTGAGCACCGGTGCCGGTGCCCGCCGATCCCTCCGGCGGGCACCGGCACCGTTTCGTACCACCCCGTGCCTCGCCGCCCCGCCGGTGCTACGCCGGGAAAGGGCGGGTGCGGCGGGCGTCGGCCAGCACGTCGGCCCACCACCGCAGCTCGTCGAGACAACCGGCCAGGCCACGGCAGAGGCCGTCGTCCGGCGCGTACCGCTGCTGGTCGTTCAGGCAGTCCCACGGCGCGGGGAGGCCGACGACCCGCCGGGTGGTCACCATGCCGAGTTCGGCCAGCACACCGCGGAGCTGCTCGATCGCGGCGTATCCGCCGTGGACGCCGTACGCCACGATCGTCGCGGGTTTCAGGCGCCACTCCCGGTAGTGCCAGTCGATCAGGCGCTTGAGTGAGGCCGGGTAGCTGTGGTTGTACTCCGGCATCACGAAGACGAAGGCGTCGGCCGCGTCGATCCGGTCGGCCACGGCGCTCTTCGGACCACCGCCGGGATACAGGAGACTGTCGTCGGGCAGGGGCGTGTCGGCCAGGTCGATCAGATCGACGTCGGCGGAACCCCCCAGCGCGGCGACGACCCAGTCGGCGATCGTCGGCCCCATCCGGTCCTTGCGGACGCTCGCCGAGATCACGGCCACGCGTACGCCTGCGGGTGGGGTGCCGTCGTGCTGTTCGTGCGAAGCGGTCATGGCAGCGAGGTTCCATGTTGAACATTGGTTGAAGTCAAGTCGGGGCGTGACTACGGTGCGGATATGAGTGTGAAGCCGGCCTCCCTGATGACGCTCACCGTCGGCGACGTCGCCGTGCGCAGTCGCGTCGCGCCGTCCGCCGTACGGTTCTACGAGAGCCATGGCGTGATCACCGCGGTCCGCACCACGGGCAACCAGCGCCGTTTCGAGGAGTCGGCCGTGTGCCGCATCGAGATCGCCAGGGTCGCCCAGCGGGTCGGCATGACCGTGCGCGAGATCGCCGCCCTCTTCGGCGGCCTGTCGGCGAACCCGACGCCCGAGGAGTGGGGGCAGGTCGCGCACCGGCTGGTCAGCGAGGCCGAGGAGCGACTGGCTGACCTCAGGACGCACCTCGCCGCCCTGGAGTCCGGCACCAGGCTCTGCGACATCGGGCGCGCCGAACCGGTCCGGTCAGCACCCGCACGGCCTTGACTTCACCATATGTTGAACTGTGATCGTGCGTCGTATGAGCGGACGCACGTACGACCTTCAGCGGGCTGGGCACCGCATCTCATCCCTCGTCGACCACGCCACGATCGTCGGTCTGGGCACCTCCACCCGTGAGGCGCACGAACTCTTCGGCCTCGTCGAGCAGACCACCCACGCGTTGGTCGAATCCGGATTCCGCGTCGTCGCGGTGCTGGACAACCCGCGCATCGGTGAGCGGTACGACCAGTTCGTCCAGGGGCAGCAGATCGATCTCGACGCGGCGCTCGGTCAGGCGTGGGGGCCGTGGCGAACGACCGAGATGCGCGAGGCGCTCGGCCGGCTGCGCCGGCACAACGAGCGGCACCCGGCCGATCCGGTGCGGATCGTCGCGATCGGCGGTTCGCGCGTGCTGCCCGCCGACTACGACCGGGCCGTGGGGCTGATCGCGCGGCGCGACGCGACGACGGCGACACGCGTCACGCAGCTCTTCGACGTCATCCACACCGCCCACGACGACGGCGAGCACGTCCGACGTGCGCGCGGCACCCACCCCGGCACGCCCTTCGTCGACCTCGCCCGCACCGCCCACGACCTGGTCGCCGGGCTCGACCCGGGCCCGGAGCGTGACGAAGCGCTGCCGCTGCTCGACGCGATCGTGGCGCATCACGCCAACGCCATCGGCGTGGGACACGACCTGGCGCGGGAGGAACGGGCCGCCGCCGACCGGCTCCTCGCACACCAGCGGCGCACCGGTGACCGCATCGTCCTCTGGGAGGGCAGCGCGCGCGTCGCCACACACGAGGTCATGACCGGCGGCCATCTCCGGGCGGCTCTCGGCGACCGGTACGCCGCGGTCCATCTCGCCTTCGGCCACGGCCGGATTCCCGAGCGGGACCTTCCCCGGCCCAGCCCGGACTCGCTGGAGGCGGTGCTGCTGACCGGCGCCGACGACGACGTACGGGTGGTGGACCTGCGCTCGCCGCACCCGACCGAGATCACCCCGATTCTCGATCGGCCCGCGCGGACCCGGGTGATCTCCGGGATGTACGACCCCGAGCGCGACGAGGAGCACTACCACGAGCTGCCCTCGCCCCGGCACAGTTTCGACGTCGTCGCGGTCCTTCCCACGATCACGCCGATCCACCCGAGATAGCCGGCAGCCGCACCGGCGCGGCTGCGGGTACCCACCGCCCGGTTGATCAAGAGGTTTTGGTGCTCTCGGGCGCGCGTCGAGCACCAAAACCTCTTGATCAAC
>NZ_SISL01000032.1:0-28381 GCF_004307965.1 Verrucosispora sp. SN26_14.1
CGCCGATGCCTGGCGGACCGCCGGCCTCCGCTGCCCGTACGCGGTGCACGGCGACGCCCTCATCGCGTACGCCTCCGCCACCGCCGCCCCTCGGGGCACCGTCCTCGTGGCCGGCACCGGCGCCATCGCCGCCAGGGTCCGCGACCTACGCCTGGACCGCGTCGCCGACGGACACGGCTGGCTGCTCGGCGACGCCGGCTCCGGCTTCTGGCTCGGACGACAGGCGGTACGCCGACTGCTCACCGCCCTCGACAGCGGCACCGACCCGGGCGACCTCGGCCGACGGGTGCTCACCGAACTGACCGGCTCTGCCGAGATCGCGGCCCGCCCCCGCGACACCGTCGACGCGGTCGTGCAGGCCGCCACCCGTCGCCCACCGGTGGAACTCTCCCGCCTCGCCCCGCTGGTGCTCGACGCCGCCGCCGCCGGCGAACCGACCGGGGTCGCACTGCTCGACACGGCCGGCACCCACCTCGCCGACACGGTCGGCCGGATCCGAGCGGCCGACGACACCGACGTCCTGGTGCTCGGCGGCGGGCTGCTGACCGGCGACACCCCGCTGGCCGCCGCCGTCCACGCCGAGGCCCGACGACGCTGGCCGTACGCCCCGGTCCGACCGGCCGGGGACGGCGCCGCCGCCGCGGCCTGGCTGGCCGCCCGCGAACTGCCCGAGGTGACCGACCCGACCGCCCTGCACGCCCACCTGGTCCCGCCACCCACCTGACCCCCGCGCCACCGTCGGCCTTGGCCACCCCGGCCACCCCGGCCGGCAGCGGGAGCACGTTGCCCCGCATTCGCGCACATTGGCGACACTCATTGATCTGCGCCATTTGCTATCGGCCATCCGATCACCGCAGGCGCGGCCACCTGACCCTCCTTCGCCTCCTTTGCTCTGCTTCAACCCACGCCACATGATCGGCTCGAATTCGTTGCGCCGGTTGAAGCAGAGCAAAGGCGGCCGGGAGGACACTCTGAACCGCCGGCAGAGGGCCGATGGCGAGATCCTGCCGGACTCCCCGAGTCACCGGTCCGGGTAGTCGACGGCTGGCGCTTGCGTCCTGTCACGGACGCCGAGGACCTCGTTGACGAAGTCGTCCTTGTTGCGCGCATAGGCCGCCAGGTCGGCGCCGTGCGCCCGCGCGAGATCGCGCTTGAGCTGCTCGTACCGGGACCGGTAGTCCACACGCCCCCGCAGCGCGTCGCGGAACGCGATGCGTCGCCGCCAGAGCAGTGAGGTCGGCTCGGTGAGGTGGAGCTGACAGGTGCGCTCCCACCAGTTGTCGGTCGCCGGCTTGAAGAAATAGTGCGCTTCCTCCGGGCGGTGCACACCGTTGCGGTAGCCGAGAGCGGTCACCACTTCGATCGCCGCAACCGCCTCCGACAGGCTGCGTACCGGCGCCATCATGTCGATGATCGGTTTTGCTGCCAGGCCGGGAATCGATGTCGAGCCGATGTGCTCGACCGGCCCCACCAGCCACCGCCTGAGAACGGTTTCCAGGGCGACCCGTTCCTGCGCGAACAGCACCGCCCAGTGCGGATCGTGCGGGCAGAGAGTGACCGGTGTGCCCTCCACGCGTCTCATCGTCCCAGTCTCGGCGATGCCCTCCACGACGGCGATCGGCCGCCCGCTCCGCTTCACGGGCGCATACCCTCGGACCATGCGCCGCCTGGCCCGACTCGCCGCATGGACGCCGGCCGACCGCGAGCGCTACCTCGATCTGCTGCGGGCCGTGGCGATCATGATGGTCGTCCTCGGGCACTGGGCGGTCGCGACGATCGGCTACGACGAGCACGGGCAGCCCGACGGTCACTCCGCCCTGCCCGCGATCCCGTGGGCCTACCCGCTGACCTGGGCGGTCCAGGTGATGCCGGTGTTCTTCCTGGTCGGCGGCTACGCCAACGCCGCCTCGCTGACCGCGCACCGGGATCGTGGCGGAGACGCCGGTGGGTGGCTGCTCGGGCGCAGCGCCCGGCTGCTGCGTCCGACCAGCGCGCTGGTGCTGGTGCTGGCCGGGAGCGCGGTGGTGGCCCGGCTGGTCGGGGTCGAGCCGAGCATGCTCCGCACCGTCGTCTGGTTCGCCACGATCCCGCTGTGGTTCCTCGCCGCCTATCTCGTCGTGGTGCCGCTGACCCCGCTCATGTACGCGTTGCACCGCCGTTTCGGACTGGCCGTGCCGGTCGTGATGGCGCTGCTCGTGGCCGGAGGAGACCTCGGGCGGGCGATCGGGTACGAGACGGCGGCCCTGCCCAACTACCTGCTCGGCTGGCTGGCCGTACACCAGGTCGGTTTCGCCTGGTTCGACGCCCGCCGGGGAGACTGCGGCCGGGCGGGGAGCCGAGGAGCCGGCCACCGAACGGGTCGATGGACGCGCTGCCTACCGATGTCCCGCCGTGCCGCCGTGGTGCTGACCGCCGCCGGTCTCGGCGTCGCGGTGCTGCTCACCGCCGTGGGCCCGTACCCGGTCAGCATGATCAACCTGCCCGGACAGCGACTGGACAACGCGGCTCCGCCGAGCGTCGCGTTGCTGGCCGTGGCCACCGCCCAGCTCGGGCTGATCCTGCTGCTGCGCGAGCGGGCCGAGCGCTGGCTGCACCGCAGCCGCCCCTGGCAGGCCGTGATCGCCGTCAACTCGGTCGTACTCACCGTCTTCCTGTGGCACCTGAGCGCGGTGATCCTGCTGGTCGGCGCGCTGGACCGGCTCGGTGTCCTGCCCACCCCACCAGCCGGGTCGGCCGCCTGGCTGGCCTGGCGTCTGCCCTGGGTACTGCTGCTCACCGTGGTCCTCGCCGCACTGGTCGCGGTCTTCGGCCCGATCGAGGCCCGCACCGGCCGCTCCACCGCGAGTCGCCGGTACGGGTCCGCCACCCCGGCACCGGGCCGACCCGACGCCGATGCGGACCGCCCGCCGGAAGACGGACGGCCGCACCGACGACGGGTCGCCGTGCGGGGCGTCCTGACCGTCGCCGGTTTCGCCGCCGTCGGGTACGCCCTGGTGGCCAACAGCGCCACCGCCAAGACCGCACCCGAGCCGCTCGGCCTGCCGGTCGCCGCCCTGGTGGCCTACCTGGCCGGGGCGGGCGTCCTGCGCCTGCTCAGGTCTGGGTGGGGAAGCCGAGGTTGACCCCACCGTGGCGGGGGTCCAACCACCTGCTGGTGACCACCTTGCCCCGGGTGAAGAACGCCACCCCGTCGGCGCCGTGCGCGTGCAGGTCACCGAAGAGGGACGCCTTCCAGCCGCCGAAGGAGTAGTACGCCATCGGCACCGGGATCGGCACGTTGACACCGACCATGCCCGCCTCCACCTCGTGCTGGTAGCGGCGGGCCGCACCGCCGTCGTTGGTGAAGATCGCCGTGCCGTTGCCGTACGGGCTGGCGTTGACCAGCTCGACCGCCTCGTCGTACGAGCCGACCCGCAGCACCGAGAGCACCGGACCGAAGATCTCGTCGGTGTAGATCGACATGTCCGGGGTGACCCGGTCGAACAGCGTCGGGCCCAGCCAGAAGCCGTCCGGGTCGCCGTCGGGCGTCACCTCCCGGCCGTCGACCACCGCCACCGCACCGGCCGCCACGCCCGCCTCCACGTAGGACCGGACCCGGTCCGCGTGCGCGGCGGTGACCAACGGACCCATGTCGCACCCGCGCCGCCCGTCACCGGTACGCAACCCGGCCATCCGCTGCGCGATCCGGGCCACCAGGTCGTCGGCGACCGGCTCCACCGCGACCAGCGCCGAGATCGCCATGCACCGCTCCCCCGCCGACCCGAACCCGGCGTTGACCGCCGCGTCGGCGGCCAGGTCCAGATCCGCGTCGGGCAGCACCACCATGTGGTTCTTCGCACCGCCGAGCGCCTGCACCCGCTTACCGGCGCTGGTGCCGCGCTGGTAGACGTGCCGCGCCACCGGCGTGGAACCGACGAAGGACACCGCCTTGACCGTCGGGTGGTCCAGCAACGCGTCGACGGCCTCGGCGTCACCGTTGACCACGTTCAGCACCCCGTCGGGCAGGCCCGCCTCGGCGAACCACTCCGCCAGCAGCAGCGCCGCGCTCGGGTCCTTCTCGCTCGGCTTGAGCACCACCGCGTTGCCGGCGGCGACCGCCACCGGCACGAACCACAGCGGCACCATCACCGGGAAGTTGAACGGGCTGATCACCGCGACCACCCCGAGCGGCTGCCGCAGGCTGTACGAGTCGACCTCGGTGGAGACGTTCTCGCTGAAACCGCCGCGCAGCGCCGACGGGATGCCGCACGCGTACTCGATGACCTCCAGGCCGCGCTGCACCTCCCCGGCGGCGTCGGCGAGCACCTTGCCGTGCTCGGCGGTGATCACCTCGGCGAGCCGGTCCCGGCGGGCGTTGACCAGCTCCCGGAAGGCGAACAGCACCGCCGTCCGCTTCGCCAGCGACGCGTCCCGCCAGGTCCGCGCGGCGCGCGCGGCCGCCTCGACGGCCACCGCCACGTCCGCGGCGGAGGCCAGCTCCACCTCTGCGGTACGCCGACCGGTGGCCGGGTCGAACACGTCCCCGCGCCGCGTGGAGGTGCCGCTGACCCGCCTGCCGTCCACGAAGTGCCCGATCAGCTTCAGGGCACCGCCCTCCGTTCGCGACTGCGCGGCTCGCAGAACCGGCTCACTCCTCGCGCTCGCGCTCACTGGTCAACCTCCCCGCTGCTGGCGGACCGGATCGCCTCGACCAGGACGGCCAGCCCCTCGCGGGCCTCCTCCTCGGTAAGCGTCAACGGCGGCCCCATCCGCAGCACGTTGCCGTACAACCCGCCCTTGCCGACGAGCAGCCCACCCTGCCGGCACGCCTCGAACACCCGCCCGGTCAGCGCCGGGTCCGGCTCGTCGGTGCCCGGCCGGACGAACTCCACGGCGAGCATCAGGCCCTTGCCGCGTACCTCGGCGACCTGGTCGAGACCGGCCACCGCGGCGCGCAGGCCGTCGCCGAGGATCGCGCCGACCCGGGCGGCGTTGGCCTGGAGGTCGTGGTCGAGCAGGTAGTCCAGGACGGCGTTGCCGGCGGCGGTGCTCAGTGGGTTGCCGCCGTAGGTGGAGAAGCTGATCGCGGGCACCGACTCCAGCACCTCCGCCCGGCCGACCACCCCGGCCAGTGCGAACCCGTTGCCGACGCCCTTGGCGAAGGTGAGCAGGTCGGGAGTGACACCGTGGGCCTGGTAGCCCCAGAAGTGCTCCCCGGTGCGCCCCCAGCCGGTCTGCACCTCGTCGGAGATCAGCAGGATGCCGTGCTCGTCGAGGACCTTCTTCCATCCGGCGAACAGGCCGTCCGGTCCGTGCACGAACCCGCCGACGCCCTGGATCGGCTCGGCGATCAGGCAGGCCACGTCGCCGGAGGTCTGGGTGGCGAGCACCTCGCGCAGGTCCTCCACCGCCGCGTCGACCCGGTCGCCCTCGGGCAGTCGGGCGAGCAGGCCACGCAGCCGCTCACCGGAGTGCAGCCAGGCCACCTGGAGCGGGTTGAGCGCGCTGGCCGACCAGCCCCGGTTGCCGGTGGCGCCCATCGTCGCGTACGTGCGGCCGTGGTAGCTGTTGCGGACCGCGAGGATCTGGTGCGAGCGACGGTAGTTGGTGGCCATCAGCAGCGCGGCCTCGTTGGCCTCGCTGCCGGAGTTGGTGAAGAAGACCCGGGCGTCCGGTATCCCGGAGAGCCGGGCGATCTTCTCGGCCAACTCGACCTGCTGTCGGATCAGATAGAGCGTCGAGGTGTGCACGATCCCGGTGGACAGTTGCCGCTGCACCGCCTCGCGGATCTCGGCGATGTCGTAGCCGATCATGTTCGTCAGCACCCCGCCGAAGAAGTCCAGGTAGGTGCGCCCCTGCGCGTCGGTGACCCGGCGGCCCTCGCCGGAGACGATTTCGATCGGCTCGGCGTAGTAGAGGGGCATCCAGGACGGGAGCACGGCCCGGTGCCGGGCCAGCAGGTCGTCGGTCATCGTCGCACCCTTCGGTTCGCGGTCACCGCGACGGTGTCACCACCGTCGCTGCCCGGACAAGAGCCAACGTGTCGCCCGGTGGTCGGCAGCCGCTGACAGAACGTCAACGCTTTCCGTCGTCTACGGCGGTTTCGACCACGCTTCCGGTCGCCGGCTCGGGCACCGGCCCACGTTTTCCGCCAGCCCTCCGCCGGTATGCCGGGGCGTGCAGGGCCACCGCGACCAGGGCGAAGCCCACCCACCCGGCGGTCAGAGCGACCGCTGCGGAGAGGCCAGCGCGGGCAGGAACGACAGGGCAAACGGCCGTACCGCCGCCGCGAGCGACCGTCCAGACCACCGCCGTGAACGACCCGGCCCACGTCACACCGCCCCTGCGGGCCGCTCGACCGTCGTGCCGGGCCGTCGGCCGGTACGATCCGATCCGTGCCCGAGCGTCCCGTCCCACCGCCCGTGGCCGCGTCACCCCCCGCCGCCGGACCGCCGCCACCCACCGGCACACGCGATCCCGTCCCGCTGCCGTGCGGCGACCCCACCGACCCGGTCGCCGCGATCACCGACGGCATCAGCCGCTGGGTCGACAGCACGCCGATGCGGGAACTGGTCGCCGACTTCGACGGCCGATGGCCCGCCGGTGACCTCGGTGCCGTGCTGGCCGCGCTCGACGAGTTCTCCGCCGCGCACTGGGACTTCCGCGCGGGTCGGGAGCGGCCCGAGGCCCGCGAACCCGACCTCGACCCGCCGCGCCGCGCCCGGATCCTCACCGCTGCGGACGCGCTCGGTCTGGTCCGTCCCCGCCCACCGGCCCGCACCCGGTACGCGCACCTGGTGGTATTGGGCGGCCTGGCCCACGCCTGCCTGCGCCGGGTGACCTACGCCGCCCATCTACTGCGGGACCGGGTCGACGTCACCGGCGAGGTGGCCGTGCTGGGCAGCTTCCGGCCACTGTCCGAGACGGAACGCCGGACACTCGCCGACGCCGACGTGGCCGGCGGAGACACCGAGGTCGACGTGCTCGACGCGGCGGTCCGACGCACCTTCGGGCTGCGTGGACCGGACGCCACCGACGGGATCGACGCCGGACATCCGCACCACTCCTGGTCGTCACGGACCTACCGGCCGGCCGGGCTGCCGCCGGTGCGGGTGCTGGCCGCCCCGTCGAGCGAGCCGCAGCGACGACGCGCGCACACCGCCGACACGCAGCGGTTCTGGGCCGAACACGCCCGGCTCTCCCCCGGCGAGCCGGTCCTGCTGGTCACCGCACCGATCTACGTACCGTTCCAGCACTGCGACGCGCTGCGCACCCTGGCCGTGCCGTACGGCTGCGAGATCGACACCGTCGGAGTGGACCCCGCCCGGCCAGACCTGACCTGCCTGCCCGAGCCCACCCTCACCCCCGGCCGGTACCTCCAGGAGATCCGCTCGGCCATCCGTTCCATGCGTACGCTGCACACCACGCTGGTCCAGCGACCGTCCACGAGGTCCTGACGAATACCGCAGTGCGCCGCCGCAGCGTCGCCCGGTAGCCTTCCGGCGGCGAGGGCGGCTCCTGGGCGTGCTTCCTTCTGGGCTCTTTTCTGAAGAACTAGCGCGCCCGATCTCCGCCCTCGCTGTCTGTCCAGATACCCGGGGGGTGGCGGTGGCGGCACTGGCGTCGAACGTGGCAGTGGACCCGCTGGCGGTCACCCTGGTCCGCCGGGCGAACCTGATCGCGCCCGGTCTGCTCACCGGCGCCGGGCGCAAGGTCAAGCGGACGGGCCGACGACCGGCCACGGTCTCCGAAGGGCTCGCCGCGCTGGAGGCCGACGTGCTCGGGCTCGGCTGGCTGCTCGGGCCACGGCTGCGGGGCTGGCTCGTCGGCCTGCCCGCCGACCGGCTGGCCGCCACCGGGTTGGCGCTGCTCACCGTGTTGGAGCGGGTCGTCGGGGCGGACGCGCCACACGTGCCGTTGTTCCGAGACTTCCCCCGCCGGGTGCCCGCCGACACCGAACAGCTCTACGTACGCCGGATCTTCACGCTGCTGTTGCAGGGACCGGAACAGCCCTGTGTGCTCTGCGGCACGCTCGACACGGTGGCGGCCGTCTCTCCCTGCGCGCACCTGGTCTGTACCGCGTGCTGGGACCACGGCTACACCGGCTGTCCGCTGTGCCACCGCCGGATCACCGGCGACGGCCCGTTCCTCACCGTCGCCACACCGCCGAGCGCGGGACCGACCCTGCCGATGCCGCGCCGTGCCGCCGTGCTCGAACTCGCCGAGGACGCCGGGCGGGCCGTGCACGAGGCCCTGGCGACGCTGCTGGCCCGCCATACGCCGCTGTCCGACGTCGACCGGACGGACCTGACCTTCCTGATCGACCACGCCGGCACCACCCGGCTGGACTGGCTCCCCGCCGACCTCCCGGTACGCGAGACCCGGGCCCTGGTGCTCGGCCGGATCCTCGGCCAGCCGCAGCCGGTCGAACAGATCACCGAACTGCTCGACCGCCACGTCGGCACCGCCACCGACGCGCTGCGGCTGCTGTGGGTGCTGCACGGCGGCGACGCCGGCCTGGTCGAGCCACCCGCACGACACCACTCACTGCCCCGGCCGCTGCGGCGGGCGCTGCTCGCCCGGCTGGACGCGCTGGACCCGACGGCTCTCGTCGACGACCTGCTACGGCATCGGGGCCGGTGGTTGCGGGCCGCCGAGTCGCTGCACCCCTTCGCACATGCCGAGCGGCACCCCCGGACGGCTGTCGGCTTCGCCGTGCTGCGCGGCACCCGGCTCGACGGGCGTACCCCGCTCGGCCGTCTGCTGCTCACCACCGCCGCCGACGTGCCACTGCTGCGCGTCGAAGGCGACCGGCTGCGATTCACCACGTGGGCCGGCCGGGTCGAGGCAGCGCTGGGCACCGGCGACACGGCCGCCGCGCTGGCACTGCTGGCCCGTCGACCGGGCGAGTTGCTGCGTCGGACGGTGGCGCTGGCGGCCCGGACCGCGCAGCCGCAGCCGCTGCTGACGGCGGTGACGGACGCGGTGCGTACCGTCTCGCCGGGGGTGCTGATCGCGGCCGTCGGCGCGGTCCGTGGCGCGACCTGGCCGGCCGGCACCCGGCTGTTCTTCCCACGCGGCGGCCGGGCCCGCCTGTGGGCCATGCCGGACCACCGCGACCGCCTGCGGGCCGGTCTCGGCGGCGAGGTGGAGGCCGTAATCACCGGCGAGTTGCGCCGACGCGCCGCGCTGCTGCCGGGCACGGAACTGGCCGTGCTCGACGCCGGCCTGGTCGACCTCGTGGCCCCGTTCACCGAACGCACCGCATCGGCGGCCCTGGTCCGGCTACCTCGGGGCAGCCGCCAGCCGCTGCCCACCGGACGCCGGCTTCGGCTGTTCCTGCACTGGACCGAGCCGGTCGGCACCCGGGTCGACCTCGACCTGTCGGTGGCGATGATCGCCCCGGACGGCGGTTTCGTCGGATGGTGCGACTACACCCGGCTGCGCTTCGGTGACCGCGCTGCGGTGCACTCCGGCGATCTGACCTCCGCGCCGGCACCGCTGGGCGCCAGCGAGTTCGTCGACCTCGACCTGCCCGAGCTGCGCAAGCGCGGCGTCCGGTACGCCACGATGGTGGTGTTGAGCTACAACGACGTGCCCTTCGAGGCGATGACCGACGCCTTCGCCGGGTTCATGGCCGACCCCGGTCGGGGTGCGCCGTTCGAGCCGAAGGCCGTCGAGCAGCGCTTCGACCTCACCGGCCAGGTCAAGGTGTCCACCCCGCTGGTGATCGACGTGCAGACGGGGACGATGCGCTGGATCGACGCCGCGATGACCGGTAGCGGCGAGCAGCACTCGGTGGCCCGCTACTCCCGAACGCTGGCCCGGCTCAGCGTGGCGGCCGACGACCACTTCGCCGCCGGACAGCGGGTCAGTCTCTGGGAACTCGCCTGCTGGCATGCCGCCGCCCGGGCCCGGACGGTGATGGTCCGCTATGACGGCGACGCCAGGGTGACCTACCGACGGGCTCCTGACGAGTCCGTCGAGGCGTTCACCGCACGACTGGTCGCGCTCGGCCCGCCGGACGGGGACGGAGTGCCGGACGACGCGACCGCACCGGGCTTCGCCGCACTGCTCAGGGGTGACCTGACCGTCGCCGAGGGCGCGCCGGTGTACGCGTTGCACGCCGCCGCTCTCGACGCCGACCGGGTCCGTCTGCTCGACGCCGCCGACCTGGTCGCCGACCTCGCGCCTCCGCCGGAGCCCGCGCCTGTGCGGCAGACCCGGTAGGGCGGTCAGACCGGGGCGGTGGCGCGGATCGCCTCGGCGAAGACCTCCGAGCGGTGCTCGAAGTTGCGGAACCGACCGTAGCTGGGCGCGGCCGGGGAGAGCAGGACCACGCCACCGGCCGGGGTGACCTGCCGGGCCAACTGGACCGCGTCGGCCAGGTCCTCGACCAGTTCGGTGCGCACCTTCGGCAGCCCGTCCAACGCCTCGACGATGCGCGCTCCGCTGTCCGGGATGCCGATCACGGTCAGCTCCCGCTCGGCCAGGTGCTCGCGCAGTGGGGTGTAGTCCACGCCCCGGTCGGCACCACCGACGATCACGGTCAACGGCCGCCCGTCGTACGCGTCGATGGCGTGCATGGCCGCGTACGGGCTGGTCGCCAGCGTGTCGTCGACGAAGGTCAGGCCGGACGGGTCGACGATCTCGGTCAACCGGTGGGCCAGCCCCTGGAAGCCGGCGACGGCCACGGCCAGGGTGTCCTTGCGGTCGACCAGGTCCACGCCGAGGGCGTCGAGCACGGCCAGCGCCACGCAGAGGTTGCCCTCGTTGTGCCGGCCGACCAGCGGCAGCACCGCCCGGGGGAACAGCGGCTGGTCGACCCGGTGGAACCAGGGCGTACCGTCCGGGCCGGCGGCCACGTTCACCGACTCGGCGGTGCCGGCGCGGACCGCCGCGCGGTCACCCAGCTCGACGAGCAACCGGGGGTCGGCACCGTTGACGACCACGGTGTTCGGCCCGTACGCCAGCAGGTTGAGCTTGTCCCGGTAGTACTCCCGCTCACCGCCGTGCGCGTCGAGGTGCTCCGGGAACAGGGCGGTGACCACCGCGACCCGGGGCGAGTCGGTCAGGTCGCTGCACTGGTAGCTGGAGAGTTCCAGCACGTACAGCTCGGCCTCGGGCAGGTCCAGCGTCGGCACGCCGATGTTTCCGCCGAAGACGTTCGGCCGGTCCACCGCCGTCAGCAGGTGGTGGATCAGGCTCGACGTGGTGCTCTTGCCCTTGCTGCCGGTCACCCCGACGGTGCGCGGGCCGTGGTCGGCCATCCAGAGCGAGGTGCCCTGGGTGACGGTGGCACCCTGGCGACGCAGCTCCACCAGCCACGGGTGGGTCTGCGGCACACCCGGCGACCGGACCACCACGTCGGCGGCGGCCAACCGGGCGAGGCCCTCCTCGCCGGTGACCAGCGGGGCCGCCTCCGCCAGCGGCCCCTCCCAGGGCAGCGAGAGGAAGTTGGCGCTGTCGTCGACGGCGACGAGGTCGGCCGGGCCGTGGGCGGCGATCGCGATCACCGCGGCTCGTCCCTCCCGACCCGCCCCCCAGACGGCGACGGTACGTCCGCGCAGGTCAGACAGGCGCACAGCTTCTCCTCGGGTGCGACGGCAACGGGGCACGTGCGGGGTCCGGCGGAGCCGGGCACGGCCGGACGAACCAGGGCCTAGTATGGCGTGTGCCCAATACGCAGCTGGCGCGGATGGACGCGTTCACCTTCCCGTCCTACTCGATCGATCTCTCGACCGGGGAGGCGTTGTTCGACTACGCCCTGACCGGGCCCGACGGCGAGCAACGGTTCACCGAGGTGATCACGCTTCCGGTGCCGGAGGAGTCACCGTCGGACGCCGCCGTGGCGGCGCTCGGCCGGGTGCTGGAGCTGCTGCACGTCGTGGCCGGCGTCAGCTACTACAAGGCCGCCGCGCCGGGGCAGCTGGTGCTGCCGACGCCGCTGGGCCCGGCCGCCGCCGGGTTCGTCACCGCCGTCTACACCAAGGGCCTCGCCGAGTACGCCTACCGCAACCAGTTGCCGTACGTGCTCGACCTGTCCCCGGTGATCCCGGAGGGCCGGGTCGCCGCCGTCGGCGAGTACGACAACTCGGACCGTCGACCGCTCAGCGCGGTCGGCGGCGGCAAGGACTCGATCGTCAGCCTGGAGGCGATGCGTCGCGCCGGCCTGGACCCGGTCCCCTTCTCGGTCAACCCGAACCACGTGATCAACGCGGTGAACGCGGCCTCCGGACTCACCCCGCTGGCCGCCCGGCGACGCCTCGACCCGGTGCTGTTCGAGCTGAACGCCGCCGGCGCCCGCAACGGGCACATCCCGGTCACCGCGATCAACTCGCTGATCGCGGTCGCCACCGCCGTGCTGCACGGGCTCGGACCGGTGGTCATGTCCAACGAGCGTTCCGCCTCCGACCCGAACCTCGTCTGGAACGGCCACGAGGTCAACCACCAGTGGTCCAAGGGCGTCGAGGCCGAGGGGCTGCTCCGGGCGGCGCTGGCCGAGCACGCCGGGCTCACCGAACCGTACTTCTCCCTGCTGCGCCCGCTGTCGGAGCTGCACATCGCCCGACTGTTCGCCACCATCGACCGGTACGACGACGTGGTGACCAGCTGCAACGCGGCGTTCAAGCTGCGCGACGCCAGCGAGCGCTGGTGCCGCGACTGCCCCAAGTGCCGGTTCGTCTTCCTGGCCCTGGCACCGTTCATGTCCCGGGAGCGGATCACCCACATCTTCGGCGGTGACCTGCTCGCTGACGAGTCGCAGATCCCCGGCTACCGGGAACTGCTCGGCGTGGACGGGCACAAGCCGTTCGAGTGCGTCGGCGAGGTGGAGGAGTCGGTGGTGGCACTGAGCCTGCTCGCCCAGCAGCCGGACTGGCGGGACGCCCCGGTCGTCCGCACGCTGGTCGCCGCCGTACCGGACAGCGCGTGGGCCACGGCCGCCACCTCCGACGTCTTCACCCCCGGCGGCGGCCCCAGCTACGTCCCGCCCGCCTACACCAAGGCCCTGCACTCGCTGAGCGAGTGACGGCCGTCAGGCGAGCCGGTGCCGCACGGCCCCACCGCAAGCGCCCCACCCCCACCCCGACCCCCATGCCGTGCCCGTGCCCGTGCCCGTGTCCGGCGATCATGGACTAGTGGTAGTCGATATCGACATTTAGACGGCTTTTGTTCCCGCCACGACTCCATGATCGACGCGGCGGACACGGGCGGAGCACGGCGAGGCGGGGGTCAGGAGGTGCGGATGGCGTCCAGGGCCAGCAGGGCGACGTGCAGGGAGAGACAGGCGTCGACGGAGTCGAGGTCGACGTCGAGGATGCGGCCGATGCGGGCCAGCCGCTCGTAGAACGCCGGCCGGGACAGGTGGGCCGCCGCAGCCGCCGCCGACTTGTTGCGGCCCTGCTCCAGGTACGCCCGCAGCGTGCCGAGCAGGTGTTCACGCGGGTGCCGGGCGTCGTACGCCAGCAGTGCCCCGAGCTCGCGTTCGACGAAGGTCTGCACGCGCGGCTCGTCGCGCAGCAGGTGCAGCAGCCCGGCGAGCCCGACATGCGGCAACCGGAAGATCGGTAGGTCCCGGCGGTCGTTGCGGGCGGCCTCGGCGACCTGCCGGGCCTCGATCAGCGACCTGCCCGCCTCGCGCAGGCTGCTCACCCCGGAGCCGGCCGCGATGATGAGCCCGCCGGCGTCCCGGCCCGGCTCGGCCCCCTTGCCGCCACCGGCACCTCGTCCGGGTTCGGCTCCCTTCCCGCCCCCGACAGCCCGGGTGGCAGCCGGATCGGACGGTCTCGACTCGGGGCGGGTCCGGCGCAGCGCGGCGGCGAAGGAGGCAAGCGCCCGCTCTTCCGCCGCCGGGTCCGGCAGGGCCAGCAGCGCCCCCACCGCCTGGTCGTCCACGGCACTGGTCAGGCCGGTCAGGTTCGCCTCCCGCACCGCCTGGCCCACCGCCTCGGCCAGGTCCCGCAACCGGGCCGGACCGGGCTCGTCGCCGTCACCGGTCCCGGTCGAGCCGCTGTCCGGCTCGTCGGCCCGATGCCGGACCACCACCCCGACCAGGTGCCGGCGTTCCAGGACCAGCCCGAGGCCCCGAGCTCGCAGGGCCACCTCGTCCACCGGCCGCGAGCGGTCCAGCAACGCGGTGAGCAGGGTGCGGTGGATCTGCCGTTCCAGTCCCTCGGCGTCCCGCCGGATCAGCCGGCCCAGCGCCAGCGTCGACGCGGCCCGCTCGACCAGGATGGTCAGCCGGGTGGGCGGCGAGATCGCGCCGGTCACCGCGTCCCGCGCCGAGTTCCACTCGCCGCCGCCCGGCCAGCGCAGCAGCAGCCGACCCCAGTCCTCGCCCCGGGCGCCGACCATGGTCACCAGCCAGCCGCTGTCCGGGTCGTAGACCGTACGCCCGGCCGGCCGGATCCGCCGCGAGTGCTGCTCCCACCGGTCGAGCAGCAGTTCGGCGTTCTCCCGCGCCGGGTCGTACGCGAGCACCTGCCGGGAGAGGTTCTCCAACACCACCGGGCAGCCGGACAGCTCAGCGGCCTGCCGGACCACCTCGCCCGGGTCGGCGCCCTCCACCGACAGCTCGGTGAACCGCTGGTGGATCTCCTCCGCCGCCCGCAACTCGGTGAGCTGCGCGTCCACGATGAGTGCGTGCACCGCCTCGGTGACCCGGACGAACGGGGTGGCCCGGCGCAGCTCCACCAACGGCATTCCGGCCCGTTCGGCGGCAGCGGCCATCACCCGGGGCACCCCGGTGTGGTACCGGCGCCCCAGCTCCACCACCAGCCCGGAGACGCCGACCCCGGCGAGATCCCCGATGAAGGCGCGCAGCCCGGCGTCCTCGCCGGGCAGTCCGATGCCGGTGGTCAGCACCAGTTCGCCACCCCGCAGCAGGGTGGCGATGTCCGGCACCTCGGCCACGTGCACCCAGCGCACCGGCCGGTCCAGCCCCGCCTCCCCGGCGACCAGGCGCGGCGCACCGTGGCGGACCGGGTCCAGCGCGAGGACCTCACGGACGGTAGGGAACACGGGCGAAACGGTACCCGCAGGTCGGCCCGAACCTCGACGGTCAGGCGTCGTCGCGGCCCAACTCCCAGCAGGCTACGGCGGTGGCGGCGGCCACGTTGAGCGAGTCCACGCCGCGCCGCATCGGGATCACCACCCGTACGTCGCTGGCCGCCATCGCATCCGACGTCAACCCGGCCCCCTCCGCCCCGAGCAGCAACGCGGCGCGGGCCCGTTGTTCCGGCGTGAGCCGCTGGATCGGCACCGCGTCCGGGGCCGGCGTCATCGCCAGCACGGTGAACCCGGCCGACCGCACCTCGTCCAGCGCCGCCGGCCAGGGCTCCAGCTTCGCGTACGGCACGGCGAAGACCTCCCCCATGCTGACCCGAACGCTGCGCCGGTAGAGCGGGTCGGCGCAGGACGGCGAGAGCAGCACCGCGTCCACCCCGAGCGCGGCGACCGCCCGGAAGATCGCCCCGAGATTCGTATGGTTGTTCACGTCCTCCAGGATCACCACCCGGCGGGCGGTCGCGAGCACCTCGGCCGCGCTCGGCAACGGCGTACGCCGGAACGACGCGAGGACCCCCCGGTGCACGTGGAACCCGGTGGCCTCACGCAGCACGTCCTGGCTGGCGGCGTAGACCGGGGCGTCTCCGGTGTCCAGGTCCGCGAGTTGGTCGACCCGCTTGGCGTCGACCAGGTACGACCGGGCCGGGTACCCGGCCCGCAACGCCCGGCGCAGCACCAGCTCACCCTCGGCGATGAACAGGCCGTGCGGTGGCTCCCAGCGGGTCCGCAGCTCGACGTCAGTCAGCGCACGGTAGTCGCCGATCCGCTCGTCGTCCGGGTCGGTGATCAGGTGGACGGGCACCCGCCGATTCTGCCGGACCGCCTTCGACGGGTGCCGTCGTGGTCCGACCCGATCCGCTGGATGTCCCCTCGGGTTTGCAGGATCGAGGGGCGAGATGGCGGTGATCGCCAGCTTCGCACCGCGCCCGAACTGTCGCCGGCTTCCGACGCAGGAGGAGCACCCGCAGCCCCGGGTCGGCCGCGCCCGGTCCGACCTGCGACAGAGGGTGGAAGTGGTGATCGATGATGTCCATCCTGGACTCATGCGGTGGTTCGGGCAGAGGGAATCGGGCGTATCGCGTTCAGAGAGCGGTCTCTACGAACTCGTGGGTCGACGCTCCGACCTGCCGCTCAGCGACGCGATCGTGCACTTCCGCGATTTGGTCTCGGCAGACATCGACTGGGCCGACTCTCGCAAGATTCGCTACCGACGGGCCTTGCACCGAGTCAGAATCGCGTCTCTGGTCCTAGCCGCCGCATCGACAGTGGCGCTGGGAATCGACGGGTTCGATCAGGGCGCGAATCTCGCCCTGCCCATGGTCGCCACCGTGACCGTGCTCGGGGCGCTGGAGGGCGTGTTCGGCTGGCGGTCACGGCTGGCGATGATGGAGGAGACACGGTACCGATTGAACCGGCTCCGGGATGAGATGGACTATTACCTCACGGTCACTCCGTCGGAGAAGATGACCCGAACCGAGCTCGACCGATTCTTCGCCGAACAACAGATCATCTGGCGTGACGTGAGCCAACGATGGACCGAATTACGCGCCATGCACGCAGCGCCACCCGCCAACTCGACCGCGTCCCCTGGCGTGAACGGCGCCTGACCGCCTTGCCAAGCACCGTGTTGCCACCGACCCGACGGCTCACAAGCCCTCTTGAGCAGGCTCAGGGAGTTCCTTGGGGTCCGGCGGAGCCGACCTGCCACTTGGAAGTGACAGGTCGGCACCAGTTTCCGAACTAGCTAGGGTTCACCGTTCTTCCTCGGACGGCTCAGACAGATCAGGCTTTCGGCCCATTGCGAGGAACCGCGCGATCTCCTCGTCAGACAGTCCCCGCTGCGCCTCTGCCAAGTCCGTGAACATCGGCACGCCCGCTGACGAGGGCTGGTCGCACCAGGTCGTGTGTTGAGCGAGACGTAGCAGGCCGGTTATCCCGCGAGACAGGGTTCCGGCCTGCCGGATCGACAGGGGAAACGCCCCGGCAGGCCGCCTGACGTCAGGGTTGGTGTCGTAGGTCTCCAGCATGACCAGCAGCGGCGCGTCCATCGGCGTGTGGGCCATGCTCAGCGCCAGTCGGAGATTGACGAACTCTCGCCAGTCGGCGGAGATCACCATAGGGCGCGAAGTGTGCGATCGAGTCGGGTGATCAGGCGTGACCTGACACCCGGGCGCGCACCATCGCGGATGCAACATACGGTTACTCACGGGTCCACTCCTTCGCAGTGGATCTAGGTCCGGGACCGGAGCTCTCATCTCCGGTCCCGGACCGCCATCAGCAGAGCCTTACGCCACTGCCTTACGTCCGGGATGCCACGAGTCTCGGCGGGAGCATCGACGACTCATAAGTGATGAAATCAGCCCAAATAGACAGCTCGGCAAACCATGATCACCCCCTTTCGGACGTACGGCGACCACATCAGCCTCACTTACCACTTCGCCACCGTCAAGTGGGCAAGTGACGAAGTGGCAACCCCCGACCTGCTTACGGTCGCCAAGTGAGACTTGCCGCGTTGGCTGACGTCGCAGAGATGCTCGGCGGCGTGTCACGCACGCGTGCGACGGAGATCGTGAAGCGCCCTGGCTTCCCGAGTCCGGTCGACGTGGTCGGCAACGGCCGGATGCGAATCTGGGACCGCGACGCGGTTGAGGCGTGGATCAAACAGAATCGACCACATCAGCACGCCGAGTAGCCCGACGGGCTCCGAATCCATGGACGGTCCGGGATCTCCATCGCCGGCGGCCTCTTGGTGCAGGCCGACCGCCCGTGTCGTACCGGCCCGCCATGATGTGGCCGGGGTGACCGCTGCGGCTCACCCGTGGACGCGAGAGGAGCCGCCGGATGGACGCCGGACCACCGAGCCGCCTGGCCATCGACCATGACGACTACCACGCCGAGCACGTGGGGCACACCGGCGACGGCCGGCAGTTTTTCCTCACCACTCCGTTCGAGCCGGGCACCCACGGCAACGACGACGGCCAGGAGTTCGTCGCCCTCTATCTCTTCGACGGCGACGGGCGGTTCCTGGAGGCGAGGATCGACGCCTTCGGCCCGAGGGCGCTGATGGACCGCGAGGCGCGGCGGGCGGCGTACGAGGCACGGTTGGCCGCGCTCGGCCCGGTCACCTTCGGCCGCATCGAGGTCGCACCCTTCTCGGTCGACCGGTACGGCACCACCTTCGGGCTGATCCCCCGCGCGCCGGAGCAGGACGACGACACCTGGTGGGTCACCGTCGAGCCGGGCGACTACATGGCGTTCAGCCCGCCGTGGGACCTCGGCGAGTACGACACGTAGCTGGGCACGAGGATGACGACGCTGGCCCCCGAAATACGGTTGCATGACGACCGGTGGTGGTGAGTAGGGTGCGGGCATGTCGAGCCCTGAGGCATCCACGGTGGGGGCTTTCGGTCACGCCGTCAGCTCCCTGAACCGTTGAGTTCGTAGTTCGCTTCCCAGCGGTCTTCGCCGCACGGGACAGGTCTGCGCACGCCCTGGGCGCTGGCTGCGGTGACGAGACGTCTCTACTCCTTCTCGCTCACCTCGGAGCCCTCGATGCCTCTCCCGCTCTACCTGCTTGCCGTGGCGGTCTTCGCCATGGGCACCTCGGAGTTCATGCTCGCCGGTCTGGTGCCGGACGTCGCCGCGAGTCTCCACGTGTCGGTCGGCGCCGCCGGGCTTCTGACCTCGGCGTTCGCTGTCGGGATGATCGTCGGCGCGCCGCTGATGGCGGTGGTCGCGCGTCGCTGGCCGGCCCGGGCCAGCCTGCTGACCTTCGTGCTGCTCTTCGCCGTGACCCACGTCGTGGGCGCGCTCACCGCGAGTTTCGCGGTTCTGCTGGTCACCCGCGTGCTCGCCGCTCTGGCCAACGCGGGCTTCCTGGCCGTGGCACTGAGCACGGTCGCCGCGTACGTCGCGCCCGATCAGTTGGGGCGTGCCCTGTCGGTGCTGCTTTCGGGTACGACGGTGGCGACCATCGCCGGAGTTCCCGGCGGTGCGCTGCTCGGCACGTTACTCGGCTGGCGTGCGACCTTTTGGACGATCGCACTGCTCTGCCTTCCCGCCGCCGTCGGCGTCATCAAAGGCATCCCGTCCGATGCGGGGAAGACACCTCGGGGCACTCAGGCGGGCTCATCCCTTCGGGACGAGATCGCCCAGCTCGCAATGCCGAGGCTGCTTCTGGTCATGCTGCTCGGTGCCCTGGTCAACGCCGCCACCTTCGCCACGTTCACCTTCCTGGCACCGATCGTGACCGACACCGCCGGCTTCGGCGAGCTGTGGGTTCCGGTCGTACTGGTGCTGTTCGGGGTCGGGTCCTTCGTCGGCGTCAACCTGGCAGGACGGCTCTCCGACCAGCACCCCGGCATCGTGATCGCAGGTGGTGGCCCGTTGTTGATGCTCGGCTGGGTCGCGTTGGCGGTCCTGGCCGCCCAGCCCGCAGCACTCCTGCTCCTCGCGTTCGTGCAGGGCACGCTCTCCTTCGCGGTGGGCAGCACCCTGATCACCCGGGTGCTCTACGAGGCGGCAGGCGCACCCACCATGGGAGGGTCGTACGCGACCGCGGCGCTCAACATCGGTGCTGCCGGCGGGCCTGTCCTCGCCGCAGCGACCCTGAGGGCCGATGCTGGCGACCTCGGCCCGGTGTGGGTCAGCGGCCTCCTGGTCGCGGTCGCACTGCTCATCGCCCTACCGCTGCGGCGATTCGTCGCGCCCCGCCTCGGTCAGGTGACCTCCCAATGACCCACACGAACACCCGACCGCGTCTAGGGCCTGCTGACGGTGAGTCCGAGCCACGCGGCGAGGCTCTCGATCTCGGCGTGGACGTCGGCGGTCATCGCGGCGGTGAAGGGGACGTCCTCGTGGACGGCGTTGACCACGAGTCGGCCGCTCTTGCGGTCGGCGGTCGCGTCCAGCTTGCCGACGAGCCGGTCGTGATGGAGGACGGGCAGGGCGAAGTAGCCCCACCGGCGCTTCTCCCTGGGCTTGTACATCTCCAGGATGTACTCGAAGTCGAAGAGCTGCTCGGTGCGTACCCGGTCGTGGATCAGCCGGTCGAAGGGGGAGAGCAACGCCGTGCGGCCCTCGAACGGCAGCCCGACGTACGCCGGGTGGACCCGCCAGGTGCCGGGTACGCCCTCGACGACGGCCTCCTCTCCCACGTCACCGACGTACGGCGACTCACCCGGGATCTGCGGGCCGGTGGACCGGGCGATGCCGAGGGCCGCGAGTCGGCGCTCGTTGCGGAGCCGGACCGCGTGATCGTGATCGAGTTCGGGCAGCTCGACGGCGTAGACCCGGGCGGGGAGATCCCAGTAGCGCTGCCGTCCCTTCCGACCGGAGATCGCGATGTGTCCGTGCAGCGCCAGGGATTCGAGCATCTTCGTCACGTTGCGGTTGTTGGTCCACCCCGACGACGGCCACGGCACGACGCTGGTGTCGGGGATGTCCCGGGACAGCAGCGGGCCCGACTCCGCCAGCAACGCCAGGATGTCGCGGCGGAACGGCTCGTTGCCGTGCAGCCACTCCCCGATGGTCGGGTGCATCTCGGCACCGCGTGTCTCGGCGATCACGGCGGGCAGGTCGCGGGGCGAGCGGATGTAGGCGACCGTCTCCACGAGGGTCCGATCGGTCTCGACGGCCCGGATCAGGTCGGCAGGGTCGTAGGTGGAGCCGATCCGGCTCCACAGCACCAGGTCCGCACTCGGCGCGACGGCCGCCGTCGGGTCGATCTGGAGGAACGTCAGGCGCTCGACGACCGCCACCAGATCGGTCGGGCGCGGTGCCGCGAGCAGTTGCGCGTGCACCGCGATCCGCCGTGCCTCACCTCTGCTCAACCGGTGCACGACCACGTGCCGACCCTACTCGGCCGACACCCCGCTCGGCGCGAGGTCGACGGCGGTGATGGTGTCGCCGAACAGCGAGGGCACCAGCAGCCGGGTGCCGTGCACCGCCGCATGGGACGGCATCCGCAGCAGGTCGGGTGCCTCGATCAGGGTGTCGACTCGGCCGTCGGGCGTGATCCGGACCACCCGGGAGCCCCGGGTGACGGCCAGGTAGCAGGTCCCGTCGGGGGCGACGGTGAGCCCGTCCGGCCCGGCGGACAGCGCACCGCCGGTGGCGACCGTCCGGCGGCCGGAGAGCCGGCCGGGGCCCGTCACGTCGAAGGCGAGCAGGGTGTCGTCCCGGGTCAGGGAGACGTACAGGGTGCCGCCGTCGGGGCTGATCCCGATGCCGTTGGGATAGACCAGGTCGGCGGCGGCGACCCGGCACGTGTCGCTCTCCCCCGGTGCGGCGTAGCAGACCGAGCCGGTCGGTTCGCCGGCCGTGGCGGTGCCGGAGTCGGTGAACCAGACACCTCCGGCGGCATCGACGACGCAGCCGTTCGGGCGGAGCAGCCGCCGGCCGTCGGCGGTGCCGATGCGGGCGGTGACCGTGCCGTCGGAGGAGATCCGGACCAGTTCCGCGCGGGCCACGTCGCACCCGACGAGGCCGTCCTCGGCGCGGGCGAGCCCGAGGATGCGTCCGCCGGTGTCGGTGAACCGCTGCGCGGTGCCGTCGTCGGGGTCGATCCGCACTATCGGGCCACGCCCCTGCGGGCTGCCGAGGGCGAGTCCGGCGTAGAGGTGTCCGTCCGCGCCGACGCAGACCGTCTCCGGGTGCGGCAGCATCCGGGCCAGCGTGGAGATCCGCATCAGGCGTCCCCGCCGGACGGTTCTAGAGTTGCGGCGACCCCGGGTTCCTCCACCGGGCTGTACGCCTGAACGCTAAGGCCACCGTCGACCGGCAGCACCACCCCGGTGATGTAGCCGGACTCCGGACCGGCGAGGAAGCCCACCGCGTCGGCGACCTCCGCGAGGGTGCCCGCGCGACCGAGGGGGACGAGGCCGGCGCGCCGGGCGACCTCCTCCGGGCCGGCGTCGTCCCAACCCGGGGTACGCACCATCGCCGGGGCGACCGCGTTGACCCGGATGCCGCGTCCGGCCAGGTCCAGCGCCAGAGCGCGGGTCATCGCCTCCAGGCCGCCCTTGCTGGCCACGTACGCGGCGTTGCCCCGGAACGCCCGGGACCCGCCGATCGAGGAGAGCTGCACGACGGCGGGCGCGTCACCGGCGGTGAGCAGGGGCAACGTGGCCTGGACCAGGGCGAGTGGAGCGACGAGGTTCACCTCCAGCACGGTGCGCAGGTGCGCGGCCGTCTCCCGGCCCACCGGCGCCCGGGGCGGACCGACCGCGGCGTTGTTGACCAGCACGTCGAGTCCACCCCAGTCGGCGCGGAGCCGCTCGACGGCGGCCTCGACGGCCGCCGCGTCGGTCACGTCGGCGGTCAGCCAGGTCGGCCCGTCCGTGGTCGGGGACTCGGCGACCGGTGCTCCGGGCCCCGCAGCAACCGCCGGCTCCGGCTGCCGCCGGTCCAGAGCGGCGACCCGCCAGCCCCGGGCCAGGAAGGCGGCGACCAGGGCGGTGCCGATCGCCCCGGCGGCACCGGTGACCAGGACGCGTCTGCTCATCGGGAGACCGCCGGAGCGGACACGACCGGGCAGGCCCACTGGTGTCGCTCCCCCACCAGCGGCGGCCGGTGCTCGGCGCACTCCGGTCGGGCCAGCCAGCAGCGGGTGCGGAACGGACAACCGGAGGGCGGGTCCGCCGGGGAGGGCAGGTCCCCGGAGAGCACGATCGGCTCCGGACCCTGCTGCCGCCACGGGAACGGGTCGGGCGCGGCGGAGAGCAGCGCCTGGGTGTACGGGTGGGTCGGCGACTCGAAGACCTCCCGCGTCGGGCCCTGCTCGACGACGGTGCCGAGGTACATCACCGCGACCTGGTCGCTGACGTGGCGCACCACGTGCAGGTCGTGCGAGATGAACAGGTAGGACAGTCCCATCTCGGCGCGCAGGTCGGCGAGGAGGTTGAGGATCTGCGCCTGGATCGACACGTCCAGCGCGGAGACCGGCTCGTCGCAGATGATCAGGGCGGGCCGCATGGACAGCGCCCGGGCGATCCCGATGCGCTGCCGCTGCCCGCCGGAGAACTGGTGCGGGTACCGGTCGGCGTGCGCGGCGGTCAGCCCCACCTGCTCCAGCAACCGGGCGACCTCGTCGGCCTGGTCGCGGCGCGGCACCAGATCACGGTGGATCAACCAGCCCTCGCGGAGGATCTCCCGGACGGTGAGCCGGGGATTCAACGAGGCGTACGGGTCCTGGAAGACGTACTGCACCCGGCGGGTGAGCTGGCGCCGTTCGGCCGCGCTGAGAAGGCTCAGGTCCCGGCCGTCGAAGCGGATGGTGCCAGCGGTGGCGCGTTCCAGACCGATCAGGGCGCGGGCGGTGGAGGTCTTCCCGCAGCCCGACTCACCGACCAGCGCCAGGGTCTCGCCGGCCCCGATCCGGAAGGAGACGCCGTCGACGGCGCGGACGTGACCGACCGTGCGACGCAGCACGCTGGACCGGATCGGATAGTGCACCCGGAGGTCCTCGACCTCCAGCAGGGCGGGCGCGGTGGGGTCAGGCATCGTCGCGTACCTCCTCGGAACGGTGGCAGGCCGCGGCGCGTCCCGGGCCGTCGACGGTGGACAGCACCTCCAGCGTGGGCCGCTGCTGCGTGCACAGGTCGACCCGCCACGCGCACCGGGGGTGGAACGGACAGCCGGGCGGCAGGGCCTCCGGTGACGGCGGCGTACCCGGGATCGGGGTGAGTCGTGCGGTGGGCGCGGTGAGCGTCGGCACCGACTGGAGCAGGCTGCGGGTGTACGGGTGGGCCGGGTTCTCGTACACCTGGCGCAGCGGGCCGGTCTCGACGATGCGCCCGGCGTACATGACCGCGATGCGGCTGGCGTGCGCGGCCACCACGCCGAGGTCGTGACTGATCAGGATGAGTGCCATCCGGTAGTCGCGTTGCAGCTCGGACAGCAGTTGCAGGATCTGCGCCTGGACGGTGACGTCGAGCGCGGTGGTCGGCTCGTCGGCGATGATCAGGCGCGGGCGCAGCGCGATCGCGATGGCGATCATGATGCGTTGCCGCATCCCGCCGGAGAGCTGGTGCGGGTAGTCGTCGATCCGGCGCGCCGGGTCGGGGATGCCGACCCGGCGCATCAGATCGAGCGCCTCCGCACGGGCCTTGGCCTTGGACAGGCCCCGGTGCACCCGCAGCGTCTCACCGATCTGCCGACCGATCGGGTGCACCGGGTTGAGCGAGGAGAGCGGATCCTGGAAGACCATGCTGATCTCGCCACCGCGTACGGCGCGCATCCGCCGTGCCGAGGCCGTGGTCAGCTCCGTACCGTCGAAGGTGATCCGGCCTGCGGCGATCCGGCCGGCGGGCCGGGGCAGCAGGCCGAGGATGGCCTGCGCGGTGACGCTCTTGCCGCTGCCGGACTCGCCCAGCAGGGCGAGGGTCTCCCCCTCGGCGACGTCCAGGCTGACCCCGTCCAGAGCCCGCACCGGTCCCACCCGGGAGTCGAACTCGACGACGACGTCGTGCAGGGACAGCAGGGACATCAGGTCCTCCTCGTCGGCCGGTGCACCCGGCCGGTGCGGTCAGTTCAGCGAGACACCACGGAAGTCGGGCACGTTGGTCGGCGGCGGACCGAAGCCGCTGACCCGGTCACGCCAGGCGGCCGAGGCGGTCAGTTCGAACGGCCAGGCGCCGGGTGCGTCGGCCCAGAGGATCTCCTGTGCCCGCTGGAGCTTGCGTTGCCGCTCCTGCGGGTCCAGTTCCGCGGAGGCGTCGGCGATGACCCGGTCGTACTCCTCGTTGCAGTAGCCGAGTCGCTTGGCGGCGCAGGTGTAGAGCCGGCCGAGCACGAACTCCGCGTCCTGGGTGACCACGACGCCGTCCTGGATGTTCATGTCCCAGTCGAGCGCCAGCAGGTCGTCGAGCCACTGCCCGGCTTCCTTCTCCTGCATCTCCACGTTCACGCCGACCTCCTTCCAGGCGCTGAGGATCGACTGGACCAGCGGGCGGATGTTGGCGCAGCAGTTCGCGCTCCACTGGATGCTGGTGCTGAAGCCGTTCGGGTAGCCCGCCTCCGCCAGCAGTTGCCGGGCCCGCTGCGGGTCGTAGGTGTAGCCGGGCAACTGCGCCGCGCCGAACACCGGCTGCGGCACCGGCGCCTTGGCCAGGACGGCGCTCTCGCCGAACAGGTTCTCCTGGATGGAGGAGAAGTCGACCGCGTGCCACAACGCCTGCCGGACCTTGGGGTCGTCCAACGGCTTGCGGGCGTTGTTCAGCCAGATCACATAGAACGTGGCGCTCGGTCCGCTCTCCACGGTGACCTGGTCGAATCCGCGTACCTGGCTGAGCTGGTCCGGCGGCAACGCGTACGTCACGTCGATCTCGCCGGTGCGCAGCGCGGTGAGCCGGGCGGCGTCCTCGGAGATCTCCTGGAACTCCAGCCGCTCGTACTTGGGCGCGCCGTCCCAGTAGGACTCGTTGGCCACCATGTGGGCCCGCTCGCCGGAGCGGAAGTCCTCCAGCTTGAACGCGCCGGTGCCGACCGGGCGGCTCTCGATCTCGCCCGACTCGATCTGGGCCTTGCTGCCGATGTACGCCATCGAGAGATTGGTCAGCAGCGAGCCGGTGGCCCGGCTGGTGATGATCTCGACGGTCTGCTCGTCGGGGGCCTTGACCTCCTCGATGGTGGCGAACAGCGGTGCCAGGGCGGTGCTCGCCGCGAAGAGCCGGTCCAGCGACGCCTTGACGTCGGCGCTGGTCAGCGGCGACCCGTCGTGGAAGGTCACGCCCTGACGCAGGGTGAACCGGGTGGTGGTGTCGTTGACGTTCTCCCAGCTCTCGGCCAGTCGGCCGGTGATCTCGCCGTCCGAGGAGGCGACCAGCGGGTCGAACAGGTGCAGGGCCAGGGTCAGGGTGCTGCGGTCGGAGATGGCGGTGCCGTGCGGGTCGACCGAGAGCATCCGGATCGGCATCCCGACCCGCAGGGTCTGGTCCTGGTCGCCGTCACCGGAACCACCGCCGCAGGCGGCCCCGGCACCGACGACGGTCATCGCGAGCAGGCCGGCCACCAGGGACCGACGTGCTCTGCTTGTCCATGTCATTGTCTCCTCCATCGTTCGCTCGTGAAGGGTCGGCCGCGACCTCACCGGTGCTTCAGGTGTGGATCGAGCCGGTCGCGGAGTTCGTCGCCAACCACCCCGCAGGCGACGACGAGCAGGGAGAGCGCGATACCGGGCAGGGTGGAGATCCACCACGCGTCGGCCACGTAGCCGCGGCCGTTGGCGATGGTCAACCCCCAACTCGGGGTCGCGGTCGGAGTGCCGAGCCCGAGGAAGCTCAGGGCCGCCTCGGTGATGATCACCATGCCGAGTTCGACGGTGGCGACCACCAGCAGTGGCGCGGCACAGGCGGGCAGGATGCACCGCCAGATCAGGAAGAGCGGTCGAGCGCCGAGCACCCGGCTGGCGTCGACGTACTCGCGGTTGCGGACGGCCATGGTCTGTGCCCTGGCCACCCGGGCGAAGATCACCCAGATGGTCACCGCCAGCACCGCGATGACGTTGACCAGGCTGGGCCCGAGCAGGGCCGCGATCAGGATGGCCAACAGGATGGAGGGGAAGGCGAGCTGGATGTCGGCCAGCCGCATGAGCAGGCCGTCCACCCATCCGCCGACGAAGCCGGCGACGATACCGACCGCGGTGCCGAACAGGCCCGAGATCAGCAGGGTCGCCACCCCCACCAGCAGGGAGACCTGGGCGCCGATGAGGATCTGGCTGAGCATGCCGCGTCCGACGTCGTCGGTGCCGAACCAGGCCCGGGAACCGTCGGAAAGCACGGCGCCCGGTGGTTGCAGCCGGTCGGCGAGGTTGGTCTCGGTGACGTCGAACGGCACCAGCAGCGGGCCGAGCGTGCCGGCCAGCACGGCCAGGCCGATGACGCCCAGACAGGACCAGAACAACAGGGCCGGTGGGCGACGCCGGGACCGGGTCCGCAGCGCCGTGGTCGAGGTTGCGTCAGCCATCAGTTCACCACCCGCACGCGAGGATCGATGTACGCGTAGAGCAGGTCCACGACCAGGTTCACCAGGACGAACGCGGTGGTGACGAAGGCGATGGCGGCCTGGATCACGGTGTAGTCCCGGTTACCGATCGCGTCCACGAGCAGCCGTCCCAGGCCGGGCCAGGAGAAGACCTCCTCGACCACGACCGTGCCGCCCAGCAGCGCGCCGAGTTGGAGCCCGGCGACGGTGACCACCGGGATCAACATGTTGCGCAGCGCGTGTCGGAAGAGCACCACGCTCTCCCGCAGGCCCTTGGAGCGGGCGGTCTGGATGTAGCCCTCGCCGAGGACCTCCAACAGCCCGGACCGGATCAGCCGGACCAGGATGCTGGTGAAGGGGAGTGCCAGCGTGACCGCCGGCAGGATCAGGTGTTGCGGCGTGCTGTTGCCGGCGCTGGGCAGCCATCCGAGCTGCCGGGCGAAGATCAGCAGCAGGATGATGCCGACCCAGAAGCTGGGCAGCGACTGGCCGATCAGCGACAGCACCGAGATCGCCCGGTCGGCGAGACCACGCGGACGCAGCGCCGCGGCGATGCCGAGCAGGAAGCTGGCCACCAGTGCGATGCAGATCGCGGTGAGGGCCAGGGTGACGGTGGCGGGCAGTCGCTCGATGACCATCTCGAAGGCGTCCCGGTTGTGCCGGAAGGACTGTCCGAAGTCGAGCTGGGTCACCCGGCCGAGGAAGCTGGCGTACTGGATCACGACGTTGCGTTCCAGGCCGAGTTCCCGGCGGGCGTCGGCGACCTCCTCGGCGGTGGCGTCGGGGCCGAGGATGACGCTGACCGGGTCACCGGGCACCAGCCGGACCACCGCGAAGACCAGGGTGAGCGCGCCCCACAGGATGACCAGGGCGAGCAGGAGTCTCCGGACCGTGTAGTTGATCAAAGGGTCACCACCTTCCGGTTCTGCCGCTGGGCGGGGTCACGGGCGGGACAGGGAGAGGGTCTGCTGCTGGCAGACGGCGCGGACGACGGCGGGGACACCCACCCGGCCGGTCCCGGAGTCCTTGCCCTCCCATCCGCCGAAGGGCAGGTGCAGCTCCCAGTAGGTGGAGCGGTCGTTGACGACGACGCTGCCGAACTCCAGGTCGTCGAGGGCGTCCAGGGCCCGGCCCAGGTCAGCGGTGAACACGGCGGTGGAGAGCCCGTACCCGCTCCGGTTGGCCTCGGCGACCAGCTCCGACGCGGGCAGCGGGACGATCGGGGCGACCGGCGCGAAGGACTCCTGCCGGCTCAGTGCCGCGTCCACCGCGACGTCGCCGACCACGGTGGCCGGCAGGTACTGCCCGGTGGGGAAGCCGGACAGGTGCCGGCCGCCGGTGAGCACCCGGGCGC